>NZKY01000137.1 GCA_002694035.1 Opitutia bacterium | reverse complement strand
TTCACTGTAAATATTAAGATTCTGAAAGTGTTCTATTTTATTTTCTTTTCCATGATGAACTAAAGTCAAACCGGATTGCTTTACCTGTTGATAATTACTCCTGAGCAAAAAATTCACATCCTCGCCTGCTTTTTGCAAAACAAGGCCGTAATAACTACCTACAGCTCCAGCTCCGACCAATGCTATTTTACCTACCATAGTAAATAAAATTTAACTAATAAAGTAAGGGTTTAACTTTTATATTTTCAGGAATTTCAGATCGTTCCGGATAATCTAGGGTATAGTGAAGTCCCCTACTCTCCTTTCTCTGTAAAGCAGAACGAACAATCAATTCAGAGACACATACCAAGTTGCGAACTTCCAGCAAGGAAAGATCAACTTTAGCATTCCAATAATATTCATTAATTTCACGCCCTAAGTTCCGAATTCGGGTTTGAGCTCTTTCTAAGCGTTTGGTGGAACGAACAATTCCCACATAATCCCACATGGTTCTTTTTAATTCATCCAAATTGTGAGACAGCACAACCCTTTCGTCAGAAGCGGTCACATCCCCATCCACCCATTCTGGCAAATTAACTTTTACATCTCTTTTATTTTTCAAAAATGAACAAACCGCCTCTGCCCCGCGGTAAGCCATTACAACTGCTTCAAGCAATGAATTACTTGCCAATCTATTGGCACCATGAAGACCTGTGCACGCGACCTCACCGCAGGCATACAAGCCAATAAGATCTGTTGAACAATCTAATTTAGTGGGTATTCCACCGCAGGAATAATGGGCAGCAGGAACAACGGGGACTGCACTTTTGGATGGATCTACTCCCCTATCCAGACAATTCCTATTAACATTTGGAAAACGGTCGGAAAAATCAATCTTCATGGAAGGAGTGTCCAGTCTCACAAATGGAGCCCCTGATTTTTTCATTTCACTATCAATCGCCCGTGCAACAATGTCTCTTGGTGCTAAATCAGCAAGCGGATGATATTTCTTTAAAAAAGGATTCCCCTTACCATCAATTAATTTAGCACCTTCTCCCCGAACTGCTTCGGTAATCAAAAACCGGTCACCATTAAGGGAATGAAATGTAGTTGGATGAAATTGAATAAATTCAAGATTCATAGACGACAATCCAGCACGAGAAGCCATCGCGATCCCATCGCCCGTGGCAATTGATGGATTAGTTGTATAAAGATAAGTCTGACCAGCACCGCCCGTGGCCAGTAGAACGACAGGGGAAGAAATGGTTATGACTTCTTTTTCAACTCCATCATAGAGATAAAGTCCCAAGACCCTATTATCCACTCCATCAATAGAAACTCCAATTTTTCGTGCCTTTTTTGAGGTAATTAAATCGATAGCAAAATAATGCTCAAATAAATGAACACCCTCCTTGGCAATTGCGGAAAGCAAAGCTTCCTCGATTGCCTTACCTGTCACATCTTTTACATGAAGAACCCTTCTTTTACTGTGTCCACCCTCTTTTCCTAGAGAAATTCGACCGTCATCTAGGCTAGAAAAGGACACCCCAAGATCGACAAGATCCTTAATGCGATCCGGTCCTTCTTTTAAGATTTCCCGGACCACTGTTTGATCACATAAACCATCCCCCGCTTCCAAAGTATCTTCTACATGTTTTTCTAGGTCATCCCCTGCAGAAGTAACTGCTGCTATTCCACCCTGTGCATAATTTGTATTGGATTCTGCCTTATCTTTTTTTGTAAAAATTGCTACTCGAAAGCCTGCCTTTGCAACATTCAAAGCAAAGCTTAACCCCGCAATTCCACTACCCACAATAACTAAATCGTAATCTTTCTCGGGCTTCATTTCGATAACTTGATTTATAGGAGCCGATTATCAATCAGGCGAACTTTATTAATCCAAACAGCAAGCATGAGCAGTGAATTTTCCGATAGAACTTTTCTCTGGAATTCCATTGTTTCAGAATCAACTATCTCAACATAATCAACTCGGGCACAACTTACACTTTTAAAAAGTTTACCTAATTCCTCTTTAATTTCATTAGTTTTATTACAACCAGAATCAACCAGACTTTTTGCAAGATCAAGTGCCTTTGAAAGCACCAACGCATCCTTTCTTTCATCATGGTTTAGGTAGGTATTACGCGAGCTCATTGCTAATCCATCATGCTCTCGAATGATTTCCCCCACTTCAATTGAAAGGGGTATGTTTAAATCGTTAACCAATTTTTTCAAGACTGCCACTTGTTGAGCATCTTTTTGCCCCAATGAAACGAAGTCAGGCTGACAAATATTAAAGAGTTTTGTGCAGACTGTAACCACTCCGTTAAAATGATCAGGCCTACTTTTCCCGCATAATCTATTAGAAATATTACTTTCAGAAATTTGGGTTGAAAATCCGAACTCATACATCTCATCCGCTTTTGGAGCAAATATAATATCCACACCTCTGGCTTTGCTTTTCTCTACATCTTCCTCGAAAGTTCGAGGATATTGTTCAAGGTCCTCACCTTCTCCAAATTGAGTTGGGTTTACAAAAATAGAAAGAATCAAAATATCAGATTTTACAACGAGTAAATCAACTAAAGATAAATGACCTTCATGTAAACATCCCATGGTAGGAATAAAACCCAACTTTTTCCCTTCTCTTTTAAATTTAAGAGATAACTTCTGCATTTTTTCTATGGAAGTTATAATTTCCATGGATTTGAAATGGTAAAATAATTAATAGGATTTCGCCATTACAACCCTACCAGGACTTGGGTTCCCGCTAAATATGCAAGTCCCCTTTTCATTTGAGTCCCTTGGTATACAACGTATTGTAACATTTAAATCATTCTTTATTTCTTCTTCCCATTTTGGATCACGATCCCAATGAACCCAAGCAAATCCGCCGTGAATCTCATGATCATTTTTATTGGAAGATGTAAAAAATTCATAAAATTCCTCCCGAGAATCAATCTTTCGCGAATTTTCTTCTCGAAAATTCAATGCTTTTTGAAACAAAGCTTTTTGAATATCCTCAAGAATTTGAGATGCATTGGATATTAATTCATCTAAAGAAATTCCCTCCCTTTTTGCTCCCAGATCCCTCCTTCCCATGAAAACGGTTTTATTTTCAAGGTCACGGGGGCCAATTTCAAGAGTAACGGGAACTCCCTTTTTTACCCACTGCCAATACTTTTCTCCACCTCTTAGGTCTCGATCATCAACTTCCACACGAATTGGAGAGCCTGAATAATTTATATTCTTTAGTTCTTTTTCGAGTTCTTTGCATGCATCTAAAACTTGCCCACGGGTTTCCTCCTTCGGAGTCACCGGGAGGATGGCAATTTGGACGGGGGCCACTTTGGGTGGAACAACCAATCCATCATCATCGGAATGTGTCATAATCATCCCACCTATCAATCTCGTGGAAACACCCCAGGATGTAGTCCATCCGAACTCTTCTTTTCCTTCTTTTCCCTGAAATTTTATACCACATGCTTTAGAAAAGTTCTGACCCAAAAAATGAGATGTACCAGCCTGCAACGCTTTTTTATCCTGCATCATGGCTTCGATACAAAGAGTGGATTCTGCCCCGGGGAAACGCTCAGCTTCCGTTTTCTCTCCCCGTAATACTGGCATAGCAAGCCAATCCTCTGCAAAGGAAGCATAGATATCTAGCATCAGGCTTGTTTCCTCCATAGCTTCCTCTGAAGTAGCGTGCACGGTATGTCCTTCCTGCCATAAAAACTCTGCCGTTCTTAGAAATAGACGCGGGCGCATTTCCCATCGAACAACATTAGCCCACTGATTTATCAAAAGGGGTAAGTCCCGATAGGATTGAACCCAGCGGGCAAATAAATCACCAATAATGGTTTCAGATGTAGGACGAACAATTAAAGGCTCATCCAATGCGCCTGCAGGTTGTAAAACTCCATCTTGATCAGCTTCCAAACGTGAATGCGTAACCACCGCGCACTCTTTAGCAAAACCATCAATATGCTCGGCTTCACGCTGTAAAAAACTTTTGGGAATAAAAAGAGGAAAATAAGCATTTTTATGGCCTGTCTCCTTAAACATTGTATCCAATGCATCCCGTATATTTTCCCAAATTCCATATCCCCATGGTTTAATAACCATACATCCGCGTACCGGAGTATTTTCTGCAAGATCAGCCGCTTTGACTACTTGCTGATACCACTCTGGGTAGTTTTCATCTCGGGTGGGTGTGATTGCATTTCGAGGTTTTGCCATAATTTTCAAATTAAATACATATTAAATTTAGATTAAAAAAGCGAGTCACTAAGTATTGAACCTCCTAGTTTAAAGCAAAGAATTTTGACATCTATATAAGTTAAGTCATTATGAGCGTTTAAATCTTAATTACACCCATCATAAAATGACTCATATTATAGAAGTACACGGACGAGAAATTATTGATTCACGCGGTAACCCAACTGTTGAAGTTGAAGTTGAACTCAGCGGAGGAGCATTTGGCAGGGCAGCCGTGCCTTCGGGTGCAAGTACAGGTGAACATGAAGCAATTGAAATGCGTGATGGAGACGCCAACCGATATCTTGGAAAAGGGGTAAGTCAGGCGGTTGAGAATGTGAATGTTAAAATCGCAGAGGCTATAGTTGGTCTTGATGCAACAGATCAGGCTGGAGTCGACCAGGCAATGTTAAATCTAGACGGAACTCCGAACAAATCAGTTTTAGGTGCAAACGCTATATTGGGTGCATCCATGGCAACTGCTCACGCAGCAGCATCCGCCTGCGGACTTCCTCTGTACAAATATTTGGGAGGGCCAAATTCTAAAGTACTTCCAGTACCCATGATGAATGTTTTGAACGGTGGTTCCCATTCTGACGCTCCGATTGATGTTCAAGAATTTATGATCATGCCAGTTGGTGCTTCTAGTTTTAAAGAGGCTCTTCGCATGGGTTGTGAAATTTTTCATTCATTAAAGAAAGTCCTAAAAGATCAAGGTCTCTCCACTGCGGTGGGTGATGAAGGTGGATTTGCTCCAAATTTAGCCAGTAATGTTGCGGCACTTGAATCACTCGCAATTGCGGTAGAAAAAGCGGGTTATAAGTTAGGAGACGAAATTCAATTCGCATTGGATGTCGCTTCATCTGAATTTTACGACAAAGAAAAAGGCAAATATGTCTTTGGCAAAAGTGATGGTGCTGAGCGTGATTCCGATGAAATGGTTGCTTTTTATCAAGAGCTAGTAAATAAATTCCCGATCCGTTCGATAGAAGACGGTTGCGATGAAAATGACTGGACCGGCTGGAAAAAGCTGACAGATGCTATTGGAGATAAAGTCCAATTAGTGGGAGACGATTTATTCGTGACCAATGTTGATTTCTTGAAAAAAGGAATTGATCAAGGGGTGGCCAATTCAATTCTTGTTAAGGTTAACCAAATCGGAACCTTAACCGAAACTTTTGATGCCGTTGAAATGGCAAAAGAAGCCAGCTATACCTCAGTTATTTCTCATCGTTCAGGGGAAACAGAAGATGTAACAATTGCTGACATTGCTGTGGCAACAAATGCTGGTCAGATAAAGACTGGGTCGCTATCGAGAACCGATCGTATTTGTAAGTACAATCAATTGCTTAGAATTGAAGAACAGTTAGATGAACAAGCAGTATATGGTGGTAAATTATAATATTTTTTAATTTAACAACTTTATATTCTTACAATTCTTCCGACTTGGAAGAATTTCTTGTATTCATCTCAGGTTTTAATTTAAACCTAATGAATATATGATTTCTTCTTTGCAATTACCCACTTATCCGCAAGAACTTGAAGCTTGGTGGTGGCAAAAGGCACTTACTAAGTGGAGTGATCATGGAGAGGAAAAAATTCTCAACTTACTCAGAAGGGAAATAGTTGAACAAAGCGACCGATTTAATAAAAAAAGAATTTTTGATTTAGGAGCTTATGGTTCAAGAGATTTGTCAATTTTAGCTTACGGCAATTTCTTTTTCCCAAGAACGTGGTATGCAATGAACCTTTGTCTAGCGGAAGCACATTTCTTTCGCTCATGGAAAAAATCACAAAAAGGACCGATCCGTATTCTCGATCTGGGTTCGGGCTCCGGTGCCAGTTCTTTCGCAGTGCTTCAATTTCTAAATAATTTAGACCTGGATAATCCCATTTTTTTAAATGCGTATGATTATTCCGGAAAAAGCCTCGGTTTTCTTGAACAAATTCATGGTGCACTCAAAAGATTATGGGCAAAATCCAAAATCCAGACCAAGAGACTTGATCTAACCTCAAATCTTACCAAAGAAAAAAATCAAAAATACGATCTTATTCTTATGGGTTATTCCTTTAATGAAATTTTTGAAAGAAGGGAAATGGAGGAAAAAGAAAAGTGGATGGAAGATCTAACCAGACTTTTATCATCCAATGGGATCTTGATTGTTGTGGAACCTGCAAATAAAAAATCCTGCCAGGAATTACATTCTCTCTCTTCGCAATTAATTTCATCCCAAAATGAACTCTTTTTGCACGCCCCTTACTTTAATAATCATTCATGCCCACTGATTTCTAATTCTTCAAAATATTATAGCCATGAAGTCCGTAAAATTCCTATTACGAACAGAGTTCAAAAAATAAACATCCCTCTTAATCTGGAAATGAATCAAGTAAAGTTTGGATTTTGTATACTTGGTAAACAAAAACCAAAGTCTTATGCTTTTGATTCAACGATTTGTCGTGTAGTTTCCCCAATAAACAAAAAAAAGGGTACTCTTAATTTTATTGGCATAGGAGGAAACGGGATGGAATACAGATATGAAATTCAGAGAAGGGACCTAAAGAATGATGAAACAAAAATACTTACTAAGCTGGAAAGAGGAGATATCTTAAAAATTAAAAATGGACTGGTAGGGAAAGACTTAACTCTGATCAGGGTACCCAATTTTGAATCTGTAACTTGGCCATTCGCACCTAGGTGGGAAAAAGCCTAGAATCCGATGGCATCCCTTCTTCCCTGCTTGGAGATCAACTCACGACCAAACCATACACCAGTTCCGTTATTTATCTCAGTAAGAGTGAGTAGAAAATAAAAGTCCTTCTGAGTAATTTTATCCACTCTAGAAGTTTCTTCAATAATTTTACCTGACAAAGAAAAGTAGGGACGGGGTTTATTGATTGCGAAGGGATCATTGCCATTTATTTTTGCCCGGGCATCCTTTGCATATTGATCAGACACTTTTCCACCTGGCCCTTCTGTTGTGGAAATTCGAACACGACCACTTGCCATGAGATCCCGTTTCATTGCCTGAATTAACAGATCCGTATCGAAATATGTCTGAGTATCATTACGAATTTCACCAATGTGCAGGACAGCTGGTTGATTGGGAGCTTTGGCAAGAGCATTTGTTACAAATAAATCACCAATTAATTTATTGGCAGCACGGGTAAAGTCTTGGGAATTTATTTTACCAAGATTTACCAAACCCTGTTCACTACTATCTTCAATATATCGTGCATCAGCATTACGACCAATTGGCCGCCTTTCATTACAAGAAGAAAAAGAGATTAAAAAAAGGACTATTAAAAAAAATTTTATATATTTCATGATTATTGGAATTATCTTTTTGCTCGTTGTAGCTTAAGCCAAAAGTTTTTGGAGCTAGGAGATGTGGCAACGGATTGTACAGCAACGATTTCCGCTCCCCGTACATACAAAGGCAGCCAAGTGGCGGATGAATCATTGAGCACGATTCCATCCTGATCCATCCACTCTACTTTATAGTTAAGACTCATAGACTTCTTGGTCAGATTTTTTAGATTTACCTGAATTCGTAACAAATCCTCATTGGTAATACCTTGATTGATGCTTACCACTTCAACATTTTTTTCCAGTCCACCATCCATGAACACTCTTTTTAATTCAGGTATAGGGCTTGTATCATTAGGATTTTTTTTGGTCGTTTGATGAACAGGGTTAGTTGTACCGCATCCGATCAAAAAAAAGAGTGCATTGAAAACAACTAAAAGAGTAAAGAAGGTGTTTTTCATAAATTATGGATCTATACTAATTTGCCCGACTAATTTCAAAGGTGTATAGGATGATATACTTCTAATGAAAACTAAATTGGTTAATGAGGGTTTTAAAGTTACAGCAATGTTAAAATTCGTTCCAACCGACTGAATTGTCAATTTTTTATCGGTAGGAGTAGGTATTTTACAAAATCGAATTTGCTTGGGGAGTGTACTCCAGGAACGTAAATCAGCCCGTGTGGTCGCTTGGGCAAGAATGCCTGAACCAACTCCTAAGACAGATCTTACAGTGTCATTTTCTCCTCGAACAGAATCCGTAGCGATATATTGAAGTCCGCCTTTTAAAAGTGAGCCTGAAATTGCTTTGGTTAGTTCTACAGGGTAGAATTTTTCAAACTCCTGAGAGACAATTACATCCAAATCGGCAAGTAATTCTGTATTATAAACGGTGTTATCAGAATCCGATCTTATACTTATATTGGAAGCATATTGGTCATTTATTTTTAACGAGGGCATAGCAATGCCAAGATAGGGAATGCGTGAAGTTGTTGAGAAGAACATGACAGGTAAGTCAAATCGTTTTTCTACACGAACGGGTGCTCTTCCAGTGTCAAAAAATACATAAGTGAATTCTTTAGTTGCCTGACTGAAAGATTTTGCTTTTGCATAATCTTCTGAGAGCCATTTGTTTTTAGGATAAATCGATGTCAGTTGACGAAGGGAAAACTCAGCTTTTTCAAAATCATCTCTCTGCCTTCCTCCACGTAAAAAATAAAGAGCTTCAAGGTAAATTGCTGCGGGATTTACAAAGACAGGAAAGTTGTCAGGAACAATTTTTTTTATTTGTAAAATGTCTTTTTGAATAGAATCTTCATTTCCAGACTCCAAACCTTGCTCCAAGTCTATATTCTTTTTGCTCATCTCAGCTTTAGCAATTTCAAGTTCCTTCTCCCAAATTTGCTTGGAATCATCAATTGCCTGTCTAATCTTAAAAATTTCTGCCCGTGCTCGTCCATCATCTCCTTTTTGTAAATAATTTAATGCCTGATAATATCTCATCATAACACGCTCATAAATTCTTGATTTGTATGGCTTCCACTCAGCAGAGCCTAATGTTGATAGAAATTCTTCGGCTATTTTTTTCTCAGTTTTTAAATGTACCCCAAACCATCGAGCATACTCATCAGAAACTTTATTAAATGAACGAATACTTCCATCAATATCCCCTTTCATTCTTTTAATCATTGCTTCCTCTAGTTGATAAAGTAAGCGATCTCTCGAAGGACCATCGACAGATAATTTTTCAGCCTCAACAGAAGCCGAATCTAAATCACCAATTTTCCATGAAAATGTAAATTTTTCAGTTCTGTCATAATGAGTAGATACACACCCAAAACAGAAGATAAAAAGAAAATATGAATTTTTAATTTTCTTCAAGTACCTTGATTTGAAAATCAGAATTCGTTTTTGCATCACCGACTACAGTGCGGAACCGCTTTTTTGTACGCAAGGCTTGAATAAGTGCTTGTTGTTTCAATTTTTTATGAAAAATAGGAGGTTCTTCAAATCCTGTGATCAATTTTGAAGTTACCATCAATGTACTTAATTCGACACTCATTTTACGACTAAACCCTTCTGGAAGAGAAAAAATTAATTGGCCTGGACGGAGTGAAGTCGACGAAGTCCCTTTTCGCTTTAATTCAACCTCACCCAAAAGCGAAATAATTTTTAAACCACCGTTGGTTGTTACCGCCATTAATACAGCAAAAGGATCATCCGTTTCCAATTCAAATTCAGAAAGAGGGCTTTTTATTATACATTTAGAGTTCTTTTCCAACGAAGAAAGAGAGAACGAGCCAGAGTGAAAATCGAAGTTATTTTCTTTATTTAGCTGAAAGCTCGCAGCTTCAATTGCTCTTACAGTATATTTTGAGCCCTTAATAATAGATGCCTCAATGCCTGCACTAGGTAAAACGGTAACCCTTCTGCCAAAGCCAAAAAGTTCTCCTTTTCTTGTGAAATCGCGCTCATACCATATCTCTCTCGCAAGAACTGAGCCAAAACATTGATCTACCCGGAGATCCTCACTTTCTTCACTTAAAGAAAGTAACTCATTTTTACCTAATGATTTTAGACCGGATCTGTTTTTATATCTTGCGACTAAAAATCTGCCTTTGGTAACTCGTATTTGTTTTTGTACTTCCTCTACCAATGGATGAGTGTTTGAAACCTGTTTCAGATACCCCATAGCCTTATTGAAGTGACTTAAGGCAATTGTAAAATTACCCTGCTCTGCCTCGATTTTACCTTTCTCTACTAAAGAAATGACGATCTCTTCGGAGTTAAATGCGTAAAGTAAGGTTGAAAAAAGAAATGTTGTTACCCAAAAATTGTGGGTAATATATCTCATGATGAAATGAAAATTATGAATCTAGAAAGAATGATTTATACCAAAGGTAAAACCTCCAACAAAATCCTTAAACTCAGGAGCTAGATTTCCGTTTGTTTCTTTTGAAGTATAATTGGCCAGTGCTGTTATGTTAAACCATTCATTAACGGCATAACTTGCAGTGGCTCCAGCTATGTAAGTAGTATCTTCACGTCCATCATTCGATCCTTTATCGTAGTACATTTTACTGTAATTAAAAGAGGGAGTAAGAGTAATCTTATCAGTTAAAGTTTTAATATAACTTAAGTTTGCACTGTGGGTAATTCCATTCTGCAGATCAAATGGAGAAGCACTACTCGCAGATGGGGTAACGATACTTGCAATTAGAGAAGTGGGTAATCCACTGGAAGCTAAACTTTCTTCCAAAGTATCACCATTTGAGAAAGTGTAACTAAATCCAGTTGATACTGAGACAATATCTCCATTCTCTAATGGAATGATCTTAGATAATGTAGCATTCGGGGTATTAGAAAAGGATATTTGTTTATAGTCATCTCGAAATTGCAGAGGTCTGACATAGGTACTACCTACTGTAAAGGTGAAATCATTTGGCAGCACAAAAGGAACACTCAACCCAGCTATTTGTACATCAACATCAAACAAGCGCATTTCATCCCCAAAATCACGAACCGGATCGTTGTATGTCCGCATATGCATAAGCATAATTGATGGCGTGCTAAGTATATCATCTCCAATTCCATACTCTCCCAATCCAAGCATAAACATCAAACTCAAATCCAAAACAGTACCATCACGTTTACGTGTAATCACTGAATTTTTCTCAGGATTGTTCACATATTTGAAAGATGTACTTAATGAGAGAGAAGGTGTAAGTTTCGAACTTTTAACCTCAACCAAACGCTGAGTACCTAACTCGTCATCTGAAGACTTAGCATCTTCAAGTGCTCCGGCAAAAAAATCAGAAGGTAATGCCGAAGAAGAATTTTCTTCTTGAGAAAAGAGTGAAATTACAAGAACGAAAATTGAGAAAAAAGTAATATATCTCATAAGTTATAACGAAATGCAGAGGTGGTTTAATTAATTTCCAAAAGTACCAATTTTAACATTGCCACCATACTGATCAAAACTAACCCGGTCCATAATCGAATTAGATCCATACTGCATATCTTTGATGAAATTTACCCTTCCATACTGAGTTACATCACCAAAGTTGGGATATTTACCATCTACTCCACCGTATAATGAATTTAGGTTAACATTCGATCCGCTGGGGAAATTGATGTTAGCAAGATTAATCGTCATAGCTTCCATAGTGATTTGTTTAACCATTGAGGAAAAGGCAACTGAATCTGCTGTTATTTGATTTGCTGCAAGAACATGAATGAAATCAGCACCTTTTCCTGATGTGATCATTTCAGCATTTTTAAGCACAACTGAATCTAATGAGCGGAGAGATAACCTTCCTTCAGCTTTCAAACTCACATTTTCGATATTTAGGGAATCAAACGAACCGATACCTAATTCTTCACCAGAATATGAAACGCTGCTTGCACCAGATAAATCAATAGAATTTGCGGAAAGAAGAATTAGACTTGCCTCGGCGTCTGGTGAGTTAAAAACGACATTACCAAGTAAAGTTAGTTTATCTGTGGTAGCTATAAAGTAATCACCAGATTTTTCAAGAGCACCTAATTCGTAAGTACCGTTCGGTATTACAATATTATTTCTCCCTAAGACCATGTCGTTATCATCGGAATCTGATGATGGTGAATCTGATGAACCACTAGGACTGGTAGTAGTGTTTAGATAAGAAGTATCTAAAGAACCAAGAGCATCAGCGACTGCTTCAAGGTCTTGAAAAAATACGCTAGCACTGACTTTTTCGGCAGACATAAAGAGTGTTGAAGGAATTTTTCCGTTAAGATCTTTAAATGAAAGATCTTCAAGAATAATCAACATTTGAGATTCTTGTTGTAAGGTAAGAGGTGTTACAGATGATGGAGGAGAACCAGGAGCACTTGCTTTTGGTCCATCATTTAAATCCTTAAGGACCTTTGCCATCTCATCATCGGTGAGATTCAGCTTTGAAAGTTCGTCCAACAAGGCCTGAAGTTCAGGGGACGCTGATGCGGCAGTTTGGTTGTCAGCTTTCTTCTTTGCTTCATCAATGCTCACATCGCCACTTTCAATCTTGGCAGTAAGTTCTTGGTTCAAAGTTGCCTCAGATTTCAATTCAGCGGCTGTTTTTTGTTTTGCATTTTGTGCTCTAGATCTAGCGTCATCACGGGACAAAACTCCTTTTTCAACAAGCTTGTTTTGAGAGTCTGTAAATTCTTTTCTGGCCTCCAAATCATCTTTAGAAAGTTGTCCGATATTTGTAAGCTGATCGGAAACATCAACACCAAGTTTAATTGATTCCTCAGCAGCCTCTACAAATTCCAGAGCCGCATCAACATCGTCTGCACCAACTGCTTCCATGGCTTCAGCAAGAACTGCCTTTTTAGCATCTCGACGAGGACCGCCTTTCTGGGCTTGCTTCATCTCTGCATCTGATTCTCTTATAGAAGTATCATCTATGGCAACAGGCGGTGGTGGTGGTGCATCCGCTGGTGGTGGTGCATCCGCTGGTGGAGGTGTATCCGCTAGTGGTGGTGCATCCGCTGGCGGTGGTTCTTCAGATGGAGG
>NZKY01000136.1 GCA_002694035.1 Opitutia bacterium | reverse complement strand
TTCTAGGAAAGAAAATGGCTTATCTTGATTCTGGAAATGGCCAATCTATCGTTTTTTTACATGGTAATCCAGCTTCATCTTTCTTATGGAGAAATATCACTCCCTCAGTAAAAGGTATGGGAAGGATTGTTGTTCCTGACCTGATTGGTATGGGAGATTCAGAAAAACTTGAAGGAGTGGATAATCCTGATTATCAATATCATGGACAATATAAATATTTATCTGCTTTATTGGATTCATTAGATTTAGGAAACGAAATTAATTTAGTCATCCACGATTGGGGATCGGCCATGGGTTTACAATATGCAAGAGAAAATCCTGAAAGAATTAAATCTATAACTTTCATGGAAGCAATTGTTATGGCTTTAACTTGGGATCAGTGGCCTGAAAATGCCAGAAATATATTTCAATTAATGCGATCTGATGCTGGCGAAGAAATAGTTCTTGAAAAGAATGTTTTCGTAGAAAGAATACTTTTGAATGATTCAGCTAATGGATTTAGCGAAGAGGAAAAAAACGAATACATTAGACCTTTTAAAAATTCAGGAGAAGATAGACGCCCTACCCTAACTTGGCCTAGGCAGATTCCTGTTGATGGTTCACCTCAAGCTGTAATAGATGAAGTAACCAAGAATGGAGAGTTTCATAAAGAATCCAACATACCTAAGCTTTTTATAAATGCTGACCCAGGAAGTATCTTAGTAGGCGATCAGAGAGAATTTGTTCGTTCTTGGAATAACTTAAAAGAGGTAACAGTTAAAGGAAACCATTTCATTCAAGAGCATTCTCCAAAAGAAATTGGAGAGGCTCTTAAAGAATTCATTTCATCATTGAGTTAGTGTCTTAGCACAAGCAGTATCTGTCTTGTTATGCACTCCATCTACAACGCATGGACTTCCATTATTGATTACAGTTGATGTGGGTTTAGGGCCAATAGAGTTTTCGGCAGTTCCATTAGGACTAACATCTCTTAAAACAGATCTATCAGAAATAGAAATAGTTGTATCGTAAGGTATTTCCGTTGCACCGCCTCCTATGAGATTTAAAGCCACGGATTTATCTATGGGCTTCAAATATGCATGCCCCATCAACGGTTTGAGTTTGTATGTGGTTACGTTACCTAAATCATCTGTTTTTGTAACTTCAGTTCCTGCTGGAATTTCAAATTTATCAAGCCCTCTTATATAAGCCATATTAGCTGCAGTTCCATCCCAAGGGAGTCCAGTTGTGATATCCTTAAATTCCATCGGAACACCATCTAATCTAGTACCTTTGCCATAATAACTGAGCTTAAGTTTTTTGCCGTGTTCTGAAGTTGGATAGGCATCGGTACTTGGAACTGTAAAATCAAGTACTATGGGTTTGTCGAATATTTTTCTCTTCCCAGTATCAGGATCAATGAGATCGTAATTAGGCTGTGATACCAGCCTGATGTTGTACCAAGTAGTTACAGCCCCACGGTGAACTTTATTTACACAATATCTAGGAGCAGCTAGATTATCGGCTTGACTCCATCCTGGACGATAATCATATTCATCTGCATTCGCGTTATCATATACTTGAAAAGTTTTTTCGCAGGTTGCCTGAGCCAAGCCTGCAGCATCGAATAATCTACCCATACCGAAACCCCAATATGCTCCAGTTTCTATTGAATTGTTTGGTTGAACTAAAACTTGTGAGCCATTCAATAATCCAAACATATTTTGAATTTGTTGCAGTTTATTCACATTTGCCGCATCAAAAGTAAGAGCTTGGCCACCCACAGATAAAACTCCACCGGCTTGATTGTATTGAACTACTTTGCCATCGTCTCCGTTACCTGTTCCTCCACCTAAAATACCGTCTTCCCATTGTCCTGATGCATTAGATCTGGTCCATTCAGCAGCACCAAAAGGAGCAACCCTATCGTATTCCAATTCTCCAGCACCATTTACTTCAGAGGCCTTTATGTATGGTCCAACATCAAAGTAAGGAGAAGAAATCGGAGCTCTATCAACATTTCCGGAGATACTAGTTTTCAGCCAACTTTGATCATTTTCAGGATTTGAGATCGCAACACCAGCAGCAATTAAAGCATCATAAGTATCATTTAGAGCAGCTGGCGAAAGACATCTCTCGATACAATATAGTGTTGCAGGTAAATCTTCTATCGCTACTTGCTCATTTTTTTCAACTTTTATTCCATTAACAGATGAATTCGATGATGGATTTTGTAGAGTTTCTGTAGAGATTGCTAGATGACTTCTCGCATCATGATTCCAAGCATGGAGATGTCTAGTGTAAGTATGGGGCGCTACGCCTTTAACCATAGTTGACAACCACTGACTGTTTTCAAATTTCTTATCCAAAGCGGTTTCAACACAAGGACCATTATTACAACTCATTCCGTGAGTGAAAACAAAACCTCCTTTAGTAGCTGGATTTCCGTCGTTTTCTAAATCTTTGTCGTAGTAGCCCTCATACTCTCGATAGGAGGTGCATGCATTCCCATCTTTATCAAGATTATCTATTCCACAAAAACCTAAATTTTTAAATTCAGTATTCCAATGGTCGTCGTAAAACCACATTCTGATGCTTTGTTTATGAACATCATCAAGGGCAATGTAACTTAGGGTAATTTTATCGGCCTGAATGAAGTTTTGCTTTAAAGTGTATTGTTTAGCTTTCTCACTTGCCGAAGCTGTTGGATCGTTATTTTTCCAAGTAGTAACTTCAGGAGTGAAATGAGCTCTATATCTATGAGGCATATAAACTCCATACTCACTGGCGTAAACATACATTTGTCCACCCGGAAAGTCATTTGCACCTGACGCTGTTGCTGAAATGGTGTGAGGCTTATTTGGTAGTTCTATTCTTGATCCTGCCGAATCGTACAATCCATATTCAGTTACCAATCTCAGTGCATTAGTTTTTTCAGTTGAGTAACATATTTCTTCATATTCAAATGGATTCGCAGTTATTATGTTTGTTTTCCAATATTGAGTTGCATTTGTTACCGGACTGATAGTTATATAATTCTGATAGTTATCGATTGCTTTAGGTCCCCATTTGTTTTCTGGAGACATAAAGTCATAAGCTTCTGCATTAGGATTGATTATTCCTGCTGGAGTTGTTGGGAAAGGAAACTTGTAAATCAATATTTTAGCGTACTTATATTTTTTACAATAAAAATTCTTAACATCGTCAGCGTAAAACATATACCCAAGTTGCCAAGCAGGATTGTTTTGACCCGGACTTATGAATCTCTCAAAAATTCCTTTAACAACATTGCCATCTGCTTGTAAGTTAAGATTAAAGGTATTCGTACCAGCATGAGCTTTATAATTTATGGAATTGTCTTGGATTTCTATCATTCCCAGACCCACAGTCTTATCCTTTTCGTCTAAGCCCAAGTGAGCAAAAGCCGGTTGAATAGTAGACCAATTATCAACTGAAGGTGTGTAAGTAAAATCGAGTTTTAAATTACCATACTTAGAGCAGTTCACTCCTGGATTAGGTGTTACATCTTCATCTAAGGCAGAGCAAGGAAGTCTGCTAATAGAGTAATCGTAATAAACGTTCGTTGGAAGAAATCTTGAATCCGTACTACCAATATTTATTTCAGACCATATTTGTGCAGTGAATGGATTTCCCACAGAGGCCTTTACATCAAAAATTGCCGTATTGTATTGAGTTTCAGTAACTTCTACTTCTGTACCGTCTTGTCCTTCTCCACCACCTGAGCCTTTTTGATCTTTGTCTTGTTCAAAAGAATTATTGCAGCCCACACTATCGGTCAAAACATTATATGGACCGGCATTAACCAAAGAGCCGCCCAACATTCCTTTTTTAATAAAACACATAAAGACATTAATAGTTTTGAGGGAATCATTTAAAGGCTGACCATGAACAAAATAATCTATCTTGTCTTTTTGGTAATCTGTTGCGAAAGAGTTAATCGAAATTAAAATTAAAATAGTTGCTAGTTTTTTCATTTGATCAATCGTCTATATCTAAAGGTTGAAAAGAATTTACACTGCCAGGAAGTAAGCTCAGTTCTGAGCCGGAATTTGCATTTGGTATTGGGCCGTTTCCAGGCAACGGCGTACTTGAAGAGCCCCCTCCACACGAAATTAAAAAAATAAAAAAGAAGAAAATTAAGTACTTCATGAAACCTCCCAAAAAACACTTTAAATAATATAAAAAATAAAGTTCTGATTCAATACAAAAAAAGCCTTCCTAGGAAGGCTTTTTTAATAACAAAATTTTTTTAATTTGCTGTCGGCACAGTAGCTAATTGTTCGGTGGTTTCTTTAATTTTACCCATGATTACAGAAGGATCACCATTGTTTCTAAGTAAAGTAGGTACTGTTCCGATTTTATTCGTTTCAGTTCCATATGGACCCATATCAGTTAGCTTGGTAGTTTCAGCAATAGGGTTGGC
>NZKY01000135.1 GCA_002694035.1 Opitutia bacterium | reverse complement strand
TTAGCCATAGCTAGGGGGAAGAATTCGCCCATAAAACCATCGGTTTGATTTAGTGCCCAAGAGTGAATCATTTGTTCGGCATATTCACGAGGGAAGTAACGATTGCGCATAGCCCAAAATGCATTGGTATGTAACTTACCGTTCTTGGGTCCCATGAAAAAATTATCATGGCCATTGGCCTCCCACCTTTGGTCAAACATCAGTCGAATGTGGTCAGGGTCCTGTCTTATGAGTATTTTCCAATGCTCAACTTCATTGGAGTGGCCGGTTAATTGAGCCATTTGCTGGAGAATCTCAATTACCTCAAAATCATTCATCGCAAAGCCCAGTAATCTTTTCCAAAATACTTTCTGAAAATAATCTTCGTAGCAAGCCTTAAGAAAATTCAGATCACCTGTGTGTTGGTATATCTGCCAGGCACCAATGACATGCTCCGCCAATTCTCCCCCGTAGGCTCCTGAATGCCAGCCTATTCCTTTGTTATCGGAGAGCATGATTAAGCCATTTGGTGTTTCCCGGTATCTTTTGTTTTCAACCAAATGTTTCCAGGTCAATACATTGCCATAAGCGAACTTCTTTTTATCTCGTGTCCACGCACCGACCTTAATTTGAAAACTGGCGTCGTACCGGTGAATCCCCAGAAAATTATTAACTGCTGACTGGGTATGACTCTCCATTTCCCAGCCTTTTTGTACATCGATGTAGTACATCAGATAAATTGACCATAAGAAATAATAGATCTCTTCAAATTTTGGATCACTACAACGAAACTGTGGTATGCCGTGACTGAGAAGAAGATTCATTTCATTAGTCTTGAAGGCAAGTAATTCTTTGGCTCGAAAGACAATTTCCCCAGCCTTGTTAATTGCTTTTTCCTGATTATCATCCATCGCCCAGGAGACGGTTACGCCATGAGAATCACATGGAATTTCGAAACGGTATTTTTGTTCCCCATTATCACCAAGTTTGGAGGAAAAGGTTTTAGAAAAGTCTTTGGAGGCCGAAAGTGCGGTGGTCATGTTTTGGTAAACGCATGGCCCGACTCTTACAGGACCGTCTGGGTCGGGCCTACTTTTCACGGTTCCGCCTTCAAGAACAACAATAGTATTGTTTGCTTTTTGATAGGAGATTTTAGCAGAAGAAGAAACACTGTGTCTTACATAGAAGCTATGCCCTTCAAAGCGCAGGATTACTGGTTCGGATGATGTGATGATAGATGCGGCGGCATCATTTTCACCGATAAACTTTTCCTCCCTTATCAGAATATTATCGAGCTGGTATTCGCAAATCATTTTATCGGGCCGCCAAATCATTTGCGAGGGTACTGGGTGTTTATATTCCTTTTCCCCTACGATCACAGTTCCATAAAGTACACGGGTATCCTTGTAAAATTCCCAACCCATAAAATCATTTCCAACACCCGTGTTTTCTGTCCCGGAAATCTCGCTTTCCAAAAGACCAACTCCCCGACTACGCAGGTCGTGATAGAAGGGGTGGGTTAATCCTATGGTTTCATCCTCAATAGGTTTCCAACTCGCATGAAATCCACCAATATAATAAGAAAGATTACCTGCCAAAAATCCATGCTTTTTGCCCTGAATGGACTGTTCCAGTTTTTGACAAAGGTCTTCGGTTGTTGCCGAGGTATTCGTTAAAAGGAGACTAGAATTTACTCCAAAAAGAACAATAAAGGCAAGAAACCTTCGGATCACTTGTTGGGCAAAAAAGTTATTTTTCAAACGCGACTTTAACTTCCAAAATACCAACAGCAGAATTTTCCTGTGGTGTCATATTTATTCGGATACCATCACAGGAAAGTGGTGAAGCTGGATGCACCACATTATACTGATTGGCACGATTGTCATAGCGATCAGTAACATATAATTCAAAGGGTTTCCATTTTCCATTTTTGCTTACTTCAAGTGACCATTCCTTGGGAAACTTTACATCCTGTTGATCCTGCATCCAGTAAACGCCAATATCTCGAACTTTTTTAGTTTCAGGAAATGAGGCTTCCACCCACTGACGAGTCCCGAGCTGTGGGCGACTTGTCCAGCGAGGGACATTCTTTCCACTTGACCACCTTGGTTCTTTTCCATCGCCTATGGCAGATACTGTGTCGAGTTCGGATGTGTGAGATGCTTTGATCACTGAGAAAATGCTTTCTTTGGGAAGTTTATGTGGGTCAAAAACAGCGAGTTTTGCATTGGTCGGGAACCAAATCGTCATGGAACCCGGTTTACGGTTATTCCATGCATAGTAGGGAACAAGGGATAAGTTTCTTTTTTCTGATTTACCACTTTCAGTAAGAGCATTCGTGCGAGTTGTAGCCCTTAAAAAAGAGCCTGCAGGAAGGCTCACCTTGGAGAAATTTGCTTTTGAAATGGTGGGTTTAGAATCGAGGTAAAAGCGTTGAGTTGCCCCTTCGTTATCAATGGATTCAGCGCAAAGAACGAAAGGTCCGCGGGTAAAAGCCAATCGGTTTTGATTTTCCTCAACTCTGGAGTCACACTTGTTGAGTCTCAATGGCATGGGTAATTCGAGTAATACCTTATCTCCTTTTTTCCATTCTCGCTCGATGGTGGCAAATCCTAGCACGGTCTTAGTCGAAACATTTTTTCCATTTACAGAAAGTTTCCAACTGCTTTTGGGTTTGTTCAGGTAATGATAGAGCTTGCCAGGTACGAACTGATTACCTGCCCAAGTCGGTATCCGAAGGTGAAGTTTAAATGAAGTGGCTTTTTTCGGGTTAAGAGAAACTTCTATTTTCCCCGCGTTCGGATAATCTGTGGTTTGAGAAATGGCTAATTCAGTACCTGCGATTTTGAGTTTGGTCGAAGTTTCGGCGTACATGGCGAGGTAGAGATTTTCTTCATCGTGGGCATAGGTCATGCCCTGAACCTGAGGAAGAAGCCTCGCCATGTTACTTGGACAACAGGCGGTTCCAAACCACGGAGCCCTTCCTGCCGTCCCGTGATTAAAGGGATATTTTCCGTCGGCTTCCAATGGATTTACATAAAAGAAACGGTTCCCTTCCAAATTAACTGCAGCGAGCACATTATTAAGAAGGGAAACTTCGGCCACATCCAAATATTTAGCATCTTTGTGCGCCAGAAACATTCTAAAGTTAAAGAGAACATTACCTACAGCAGCACAGGTCTCATTGAATGCGTCTGCGTTTGGAAGAAGATATTTTGGACCAAACCCCTCAATTCCATGAACAGCACCGAGACCACCGGTTATGTGCATTCGGGTATCAGTAATATTAGCCCAAATTCGATGGAGTGCTTTGGTGTAGGATTCTTTTTGTTTTAGGCCGGCAATGTCTGCCATTGCAGAGTAAAGGTAGGTGGCCCGAACCGCATGACCAACTGCTTCGGACTGCTCTTCAACGGGTTTATGTTGCTGTGCATATGTTGGTGACATCACTCCTTCACCGTCAGGCACATAGGTCTTTCCACGAATTTCAAGAAATTTTTCTGCCATATCAAGGTACAGCTCCTTTCCGGTTACCTGATAGAGCTTAACCAAGGCCAACTCCATTTCCTGATGTCCAGGGGCTTGTCGTATAGGTTTGCCGTTGTTGTATTTAGGGTCTCCCTCAAAAAATACCTTGTTTACATGTTGGGCATTTTTTTCAGCAACTTTCAGCAACTTATCCTTGCCAGTCGCAAGGTAGTAGGCAATAGCTGCCTCGTAAAGATGACCCATGTTGTAGAGCTCATGACTATGGACCACAAAAGTATACGGAGTGTTGCCCATCATGCTCTTATCAGTCCCAACCTTGGTCGTATGAGATGGGTATAGGTAACCGTTAGGCTCCTGTGCGGCTACGATGACATCTACAATTTGATCAAACTGAGCTTCAAGTTCAGGATCATCCTGTAGTTGTGCTAGATAGGCGGCTCCTTCCATTACTTTATAAAGGTCGGAGTCAATAAATCGATGTGGGCGGTGGTCTGGAACTTCTTTACCTTTTAAATAATCTGCAGCCGCCTGCAAGTGGGCTACACCAGGTTTAGTTTTCTCGAAGGCAAAGGGTACCAATACTTTTCTCTGGGTAATCAGTCTGGGACGCCAGAAATCGCTGGTCATCTCAACCTTGTGAAATGGAACTGGTTGAATCGAGGCATTTAGCACAAAAAAAGGCGAGCAATAAACAGCCAGAGATAGAGAGAAAGTCAGTATTTTCATAATGTTTATGATTATCGTGACGATTTCATATATCAACTATATTTGATATATGAAATTAAATTAAAAAAGCAGACTTACTGAAATCGTAAGGTAGGTCCGACAGGAATTCTAAACTTTGAGTAGTCGGAATGTAGATCTGCAAAAGATGGAATTGAGAAAGTTTGATCCGGATAATTTTCCCTTAGCATGACATTTTTTATGATACTTACCATTGGACTTACCAAGGGAGATAATCCGTCAAAAGCCACATGGTCATGGAAATAGTCGCTATCTCCCGCACGAGTGGACATGGTGAGCATGTAATGAGATTGACTGTAAAGATTGATGGGGCTCTTTAATTCAAGATACCTAAATTCTCCTTCTAGTTGACCTTGTTTCTCGGGGCCTATTAAAACGGCACCGATTTCTTTAAAACTAGAATCATTGAACTCCCATAACTTGATCCAGTGCTCACTTCGAATTGATCTGGGTCTGTCTCCTTCTCTGCTGGGTTTGTCGGATCCAATTTCTGTAGGAATGCCCCGTGCATCCCGGATTGGAATTTCACGATCATGATCGTCCCACATACCGAGGTGTGAAACGATCTGGTTCACTTTAACTTTGAATTCAAATCCTATAGATCCGGTAATATCATTTCTTAAATTGTGCCATCCATCCTCGAGAATGAGATTTTTACTTTCGGGTAAACTCAGTTCCCGGGAATAGCCTTGATTATGAATTTGAAGAAACCGATCCACCATGTTTGTTGAGCCAAGATCTTTTTTTGAAAAATCTTCTTTCTCATATGGATCCATATTTAGATTATAAGAAACTGAAGTCATGGCGGAACCTTGTGATCCGTCCTTAGTCCATGGCTGTGCGAGGCCACCTTTAATAATTACTTTTTTAGCACCCTGTCTTATTGCAATGGCATCATTTTCATATGGCGGACCCAAGTGACAAAAGAAGTATCTGGCACGATCGTCTATTTTTCCGGAATCCTTCCAATATTCAAAGGATTTCAAACTGTCCTGTGCCTCTGAGGGTTTTAAGCTATGGTTCAGAATTTCTGCAAGTGTGGCATAGAGATCGGTTAGTGAAAAAAGATTACGGTTGATGGAAGAAGCTTTTATATGGTCCTTCCAGAAAAGAATAAATGGTACTCGATGACCCCCTTCCCAAAGCTTAGCTTTCTTACCCCTTAGACCTCCACTTTCTGGGTTTACGCCTTCGTTGTCTCCTACGTTTGGTCCGTTGTCACTTGTGAAAATAATGAGAGTATTATCGATTATTTTCTTTCCTGGGTTGCGTGGATCATCCGTTTCTCGAATCTTTCTAAGCAAGGCACCCAAAGCGATGTCATTCTCGATGATCATATCTTCACGGTCATCACCTTTGGATCCATCGGTGTATCGGCTGCTTCCCTTGACTGGTTGATTATCAATCGATTCTGGAACAGCGTAGTCACCAGAGGTATTTCGTTGGTAATGATTGGCTGCCGGGACATAATACAAAAAGAAAGGCTTTTGTTTTTT
>NZKY01000134.1 GCA_002694035.1 Opitutia bacterium | reverse complement strand
TAAGTCATCACAATACCAAAATCAGAATTAATCTTTTTCTGCACATCAGATAATCCCATACCTTCAGCAACCCAACCAGCAATCTCTCTCTTTTGTTCTGAAGAAGGATCTGAAGCAGAAGCCTCTATGGTTTCTTCAACATCATTAAACTCATTATCAGTACTAGGTGTGTCTTCGGTCATTATTTGAAATCTCTAATTGGTAACAAAATACCATTGAAAGACAAGCCACGAAAAAAATTAATAATCAACTACTCAATCGTTTGAGAAAGTTCTTCATTTAAGTACTCGACTGCGTATTTAATTGAATCATCTTGGTCCATCATATTCTCTACGGTCTTGCATGCATGAATCACTGTTCCATGATCGCGGCCACCGAAAGCACTTCCAATTTCTTGTAGAGAATGCTCCGTGAGGATTCGAGACAAGTACATGGCTACTTGCCTAGGAAATGCAATATTAGCTGGTCTCCTCCGAGAAAGCATATCAGCCATTCTTAAGTGATAGTAATCAACCACTTTCTTTTGAATAGTCTCAATAGTAATTCTGCTCAGATTTTCTTCACGAAGGATATCCCTCAAAAGCCTTTGAACAGTCTCAAGGTCGGCTTTTCTACGGGTTAAACCAACATAACCGGCAACCCGAGTCAGTGCACCTTCCATTCTTCTAACATTTCTTGCAATGCTCTTGGCCAAAAATTCAATAATCTCCGGATCAATTTTGATCCCCATGGCATCAGCTTTTTGTGTAAGAATGGCAACTCGAGTTTCCCAGTCAGGAGATTGGATATCAGTTACTAAACCCCACTGAAAACGGGAAAGTAACCTACTCTCAATTTTATCAATATCACCAGCTGGGCGATCACTTGTCAGAAAGATTTGTCTTTGAGCATCGTATATGTCGTTAAAAGTATGAAAAAACTCTTCTTGAATTCTTTCTTTTCCAGCTAGGAATTGAATATCATCGATGAGCAAATAATCAACGCTTCGATATCTTGATCTGAATTTAGTTAAAGTATTTTCCTGTATTGCACGAATAAACTCATTAGTAAACTTTTCACAGGACACATAAGTTATACGGCAAGATGGGTTACGATTTAAAGCATGATGGGCAACTGCATGCATAAGGTGTGTTTTACCTAGCCCGGTTTCACCATACAAGAAAAGGGGATTGTAAGCATGAGCAGGTGCATTAGCAACGGCGACGCAAGCGGCATGAGCTAGTTCGCTTCCTGCACCAACAATGAAGTTATCAAAAGTATTTTTTGGATTAATACCAAGCGAACGACCTTGAAACGCCGGGCCATTTTGCCTAGTTTTCCCAGTCGAGTTTGCTGATGGTACGGATGATATACGATCATACCCTGAGGAAGGGTTTTCGTTAATATCCCCTAATAGTTCAACAGTGAATGGACGTTCAACCAAACGATCCGCTTCTCTTCTGATAATATCAAGATAATTATCACGTATCCAAATAGCGGAAAATTCATTTGGGGTAATGAGCTCACAGCCATCTTCATCGAGTCGGCCAACTCGAATGTTATCAAACCAAACACGAAACGTGTCAGCTGGTATAACTTCTAGTAAATTGTCGCGGAGACTACTCCAAAAGATTTCAGGATCGGTGATTGTTAGAGGCATAGTATAGGGAAATTTTAAAATTTATTCACACAGTTTTCAACTAACCCAAACTGAACTTAAATTGCTATTTCCCATTAGGTTATGCATAGATTGTTGGCAATTAGAAGCAAACGAACCTGAAGCATAGCACAGAAAACGCAAACGCCTAATGTTCATGAATTTACGAAAATTTAGATTCAGTTTCAAGGGAATTTTTAGATAATTTTGTTACAAATGGGATTAATACCTTTTGAAGAAAAAACTAATTGAAACCAAGAAAAAAAATCAAAAAAAGTATAAACTTTCTCACAAGTTATTAACAACTGCTGGTCTATAAGTTTTTTTGCACTTTTGGGTTGCCAAAAAGCCAAAAATTTGAACCTAGCAAAGCTCCTTGATATATCGATAGTTAGAACAAATAAATTTAAAAAAATTTTTAGCCATTCATTTTTTTTAACAGCTTTTCATTAAAGTCATTTGCGGAATCGTGACCTAATTGTCTTGCAGCCTGTACCATCGCAGCAACCTCGACAAGTCTTGCCATATCACGCCCAGGTCGCAGAGGAATCTCCATATTTGGAACATCAATGCCAAGAATATCGTAGGTTTTTCGATCCAAACCCGTTCGATCTGGTTCAATTAAATTCGAATCCTCCAAGAAAGTAACCACCAAATCAATCCTTTTCTCAAGCCGTACAAATCGAATACCAAAAAGTTCCTCTACATTAATTATACCTATGCCTCTGCATTCCATATACCCTCGGGAAATTTCATCACAAAAGCCAACTGGAGTGTGGTCACTCATTAATTTAACTTTCACAATATCATCAGCGACCAGACTGTGTCCTCTCTCAATCAAAGCCAGTGCAGCCTCACTTTTACCAGCACCACTATCTCCTCGAATAAGAGTTCCAATCCCCCGAATATCAAGCAAAGTTCCATGACAACTTGAACGGGGAGCAAACCTTTCCTCCAGCAACATTGTGACTTCTGTTGTAAAAGCTTTTGAGGAAAGAGATGTACGAAACAAAGGCACTCCGTATTTCTCTAATACATCAATCATTTCAGGAGTTGGTGCCAAATTCCTCGATACAACAACGCATGGTATTTTCTTGGTCGCCATTGTTTCCATAACATTTTTTCTTCTTGCAGAAGACTGTTCTCTAAAGAAAGCCATTTCACCCGCTCCAAATAGTTGAATTCTTTTATTAGCAAAGTATTTAAAGTATCCAGTGACTGCTAGAGCAGGTCTATTAACGCTTCTTTCCTTAATTGTACTTCTACCTAATGTTTTTTCAGAATTAACTAAACGCAAACAGAGCTGTTCTCCATAATCCTTGAAAAATTGACGCACGGCAATGCTTTCGACGATGTATTTTGACTCAGCTGGCGAGGATTGAGAACTCATAATATTTTTTCTGATTAAACTACAAAATCCACACCCAAGTATTTTTCTCTGGTCTGTGGATCGGACAATAAAAATTCGGCGTCACCATGGGCTAAAATAGTACCATCGTATAGCAAATAGGCACGATCAACTGCACGCAAAGTTTCTCTTACATTATGATCGGTAATCAGTACTCCAATCCCTTTCTTTTTTAGTCCAAAAATTATTTGAGTGACCTCATTCACGCTGATCGGATCAACGCCACTGAAAGGTTCATCAAGTAATAAAAATTTAGGAGATAATGTCAGAGCTCGGGTAATTTCCAGCCTTCTTCTTTCACCACCACTTAATGTGTATGCCTTTTGCTTTGCCAAATGAGAAAGGTTTAACTCAAAAAGTCTTTTCTCAATTAATTCGCTTTGCTCTTTTTTGCTAAGAGACAATGTTTCAGCAATTGCCCGTATGTTATCCTCTACCGTTAATTTTCTAAAAACAGAAGATTCTTGGGGTAAATAAACCAGTCCTTCTCTGGCTCTTTTGTAAGCTGGCATTTTGGAAAGATCTATTTCGTTAAGATTAATTGTTCCAGATGTTGGTCTAAGAAAACCGGCAATCATAGAAAAAGTTGTTGTTTTCCCTGCACCGTTTGGCCCCAACAACCCAACAACTTCCCCAGATTTTGCCTCCAAGTCCACCCGACGAACAACTTCTTTTCTGCTATACTTTTTGCAAAGTGATATTGCCTCTAAGGTTGATACTTGTGATTTTGGAATCATTTTTTTTGAGAATTATTAATATCCTTCGGAAACCCGAAATTGGGAAGTGCAGGAAGTTCAAGTCTTGATCTTTGATTTTTATCTCCCAACACCTTTGCAATCCTTTTTCCTCTTTCTAGTATTATTCTAGCCCCAGAAGCTTCTCCCCACTCATCATCAATAACCCTTGCAGGAGTGCCAGAAAGCAGCACTGTTCCTTCTCTTACATCCATGATCATTTGTTGTGCATAACATTTTCTACCGAATTGGGTTAGGATAACATTTCCAACTGCCTTTATGGATGAAATAGCCCCAATAAAATTATTTTTAGATGAATTGCTTTCTCTAGAAAAAATAACTTCCATTTTTTCACAGGTCAAAAATAAGTTTTTACCCTCGATACTTACATTGCCATCCAAGGAAAAGCGATGCTTGCCAAGTTCAACCTGAAGAAATTCTAAAGAATGTGCATTAGCAATAGTCGGAACTAAAGCTAAGGAATTTGTAACTTCTTCTTTATCTTTACAGGCTTCGATTTCAACTGATTCATCCTTTTTATGATTTGCAAAAAAGTTGTTTAGACCTCTTTCAAAAATTACAGTTGATTCGCTGCTAAACGACATTCGGTTTTTTCCACCAGGAACAGCATTTCGCCAATCCCAATCTACTCCTTTGGCAAAAAAACCACCACCATTTACTACAAATGTACCTTCGCCTGCTGCCTCTTGAGCACTAAGGGAGAATCTTCCTGATTGGCTTAATGCTTTGCTCTCTAACTTCTGCTCCGAATAGATAAATAAGGTCGGCTCAGTTGCAAAATATGTCTCATTCCCCAAAGGTTTAACTGATTCTGCATGAACCTCCCATGAAACAAAGCCATTTTGATCAAATCGGGGAATCTTAACCTTTAAAACTTTTCCATTATCCAAACCATAAACTTTATTTGCAATTTCAAGAAAATGTGGATTACAAAAAATAAAATTAAGCAAAAAAAGAGACCCGTACAATTTGCGGAAACAGTTAAATACAAAGTACAAATTACTTTTCTCCGTTGAGCCGCTTTTCGGGCACTTTTGGTTTTACTTCTGAAAGCGGGACAAATTTAAGAACAGTACCATTGATACAATATCTTTTATCTGTAGGGGTATCAAATCCCTCACCTTTGAAAACATGACCCAGATGACCGTCACACAATGCACATAGTACTTCGGTTCTTGGGTACCCTAAGTGATAATCTACAGAAGTCTTTATATTTTTAGCCTTGGAAGGATCATAAAAAGATGGCCATCCGCAACGGGAATCAAACTTTTCTTTGGAAGAAAATAATTCTGCATCACAACCAGCACAATAGTATGTTCCGGCACCCTGTTTTTTAAATTCCAAATAAATTTCTCCATTTGGCCTTTCTGTTCCAGCTTCTCGTAAAATACGATACTGTTCAGGAGATAAAATCTTTTTCCACTCTTCATCGGTCCTGACAATTTTTTTCATAATCTTAGTTTTTTTTACAGATTTATTTTCTTCGGTACTTTTCAAAGAATTTTGAACAAAAAGAAATGCAAAAAATGAGCAGATAAGGATACTAATAGCACTCAAAATTTTCATCGTTAATATCTAGAACAATCAGAAAAAATGGTCAAATCACATGTCGTATCATACCAACTAGCCTAACCTTTCAATTAAACTCGCCTCATTTGTATAGGTAATTGCGGATTCTTTAGAAATGACTTCGTGCTGATACAAGTGAAGTAAGTGTTGCTCCATAGTCATCATTCCTTCTTTTGATTGTGTCTCCATTGTTGAATATACCTGTTGCCAATTTCCAGATCTTATCAAGTTTCCGAGTGCTGGAATATTTTTCAATACTTCCATCGCAAGTATTCTTCCATTCCCGTCCATTCGGGGAACTAGCTTTTGACTAAGCACAAAAGAAAGACTGAAAGAAAGTTGAAGGCACAAACTTTTCGTTTGTTCGGATGGAAACATATCCACTATGCGACTAAGTGCACCCTTTGCATCTCTAGTATGAAGAGTTGAAAAAACTAGATGCCCTGTTTCTGCAGCACTTAAGGCTAATGATGCAGTTTCAGTATCACGAATTTCGCCAACGAAAATAACATCAGGATTTTCACGCAGTGCACTTCTTAAGCCTGAAGAAAATGTTTCGACATCTTGCCCGACTTGTCTCTGAGAAACCATTGAATTTTCGCTTTTGAATAAAAATTCCACAGGATCCTCTAATGTGATTATCCTTGTTTTACGATAAAGATTAATGTGGTTAATCAAGGCAGAAATTGTAGTCGACTTACCGCTTCCAGTAACTCCAGTAACTAACACAAGTCCTCTTTTTAATGATGTTATATCTTGCCAAATTTTGTCTGAAGGTAACCCCACTTCCTGAATCGAAGGAATATCAGATGCTAAAACTCTCATAACAAAGGCAAGTCCATCTCTATCACGAAAAATATTTAAACGAAAATTAACTTTATGTTCTTCCCACTCAAAAGCGGTGTCCACATCTTTAGGTTCATCCTCTGATAATGCAATTTTGAGATGTTTTTCTGAAAGCAAAATACCGAGCATATAGCGAATTATTTCATCTGTAACATCAGCTGCCCCTGGCATAGGGGTCAAATCGTCATCAATTCGAAAGCTAACTGGTCTACCCGTTTTTACATGCATATCTGAGATTCTTGACAAATTCCCTCTTTTATATGCGGGATCAATAAAGTAATTGAGCATTTGAGAAAAACTTAGAACAGAATCTCCCACTTGGTAAATAGCCTGGTTAATATCGTATTGTACTGACATGAATAATTTTGGTTTAAACTACTTGCTCATTACAGAGAGTTTTTTCAGCTAAGGCAAATCTCCTTTCACAAACATTATTATTGGTTTGCAAATAGACTTCTAAATTCTTTATCAACTTAAAACAACTCATGAAAGTTCATTTCAAAGGTACCCGCGGATCCATTCCGACTGCTCCTTCCTCCGATGTTATAAGAGAAAAAGTAGTTGCAACCTTACTTGCAGCCCGTGGTAAAGACCTGCGATCAGAATCTCAAATTCGTGAATTTGTAGATAAGGTACTGCCCTTTCAAGACGGTCATACTTACGGCGGTAATACTCCTTGTATTAATGTCGAAACTGGATCGGATGATTTTCTTATTTTTGACGGAGGTTCTGGAATACGGTGCTTGAGTCAGGACATTTTAAAAGCAAATTTAACTAACAAAACTTATCATATTTTCTTCTCTCATTTGCATTACGATCATATTCAAGGAATTCCTTTTTTTGCACCTGCTTACATCCCTGGAAATAAAATTATTTTTCACGGCTGTCACAACACGATAGAACAGGCGTTAAAAGACCAGATGAGAACCCCTTATTTCCCCATACCCTTTGATACATTCGCAGCAGACATCTCATTTGAGATTCACTCCCCATCTGAAACTTTAAACTTGTGCGATGTAGAAATTACTATGCACGAGCAAAATCATCCGGGGGTATCTTATGGCTACCGTATTGATCAGGGAGAAAAATCTTTTGTTTATTCTACGGATGCTGAACACAAAAAATTAGCCCACGGAAAGGAATATCCTTTCGTCGATTTCATTAAACAGACTGATATGCTAATTTTCGATGCTCCCTACACTCATTCCCAATCTATTGGAAATAGAGAACATTGGGGACACTCTAGCAATATTATGGGAGTTGAACTTGCTGCTAGAGGAGAGGTCAATACGCTTGCTCTCTTTCATCATGATCCTGCCTCTACCGATCAAGAGCTTGACGATTTTCTCTCTCATACGAAAAACTTTCTTGATCGTTCAAAATTAGCCGTGCGTGAAACAAGACCCGGTATACCTGGAGCACCCTCTCCAAGAGCCCATCCCAATGAAGTAATTGTTGCATATGACGGTCTTGTTTTTGAGCTTTGATCTGGTATGAGTGAGAATTCCAGGGCAAATGAAGACATTCCAAAAAGACTGGAAAAAGAAGAAATAAATGAGCTTCCTTTGATTCGTTTTCATGGGGCAATTAAATTTGCCGAAGATTCAAAGTCTTTCCTAAGACTTGCTGAAAAGCTACGAAAACAAAGAGTACTTGGTTTCGACATTGAATGTAAACCAAATTTTAAACGCGGTCCAAATAACCCTCCTGCACTTATTCAGTTGGCCACATCCGATCAAGCTTTTCTTTTCCGGTTATATCCAATCATGAAACTCGGTCCATTGGTTAAAATTTTGGAAGATCCAAAAATCATTAAGACTGGAGTAGCCATAAAGGACGACCTCCATAATTTGCAAAAAATTGAATCTTTTACACCAGCTGGCTTCGAAGATTTAGCTCCCCTTGCGCAATCTCTTAAAATTGAACAAACTGGACTTAGGAATTTAACTGCAATTTTTTTTAAGCAACGCCTCTCCAAATCGGCTCAGCTATCAAATTGGCAAAAAAGACCGCTTTCTCCATCGCAAATTAATTACGCAGCCACGGATGCTTGGATTAGCAGAGAACTCTATCTCATTATGAAGGCAAGATTGGATATGCTCTCGTAAATTAAGGGACTGAGTTTTCACTATTCCTCGATCAAATGCTAAGCTTCCATCCTCTTTTCTTCATCATATCAAGAAGGACAGCCAATAAAAGGACAGTACCCAAAACGACTTTCTGCGTGTAACTCTGTACTCCAGTCAAATTCATACCGTTTTGAATAACAGCGATAATAAAGGCACCAATCAAAGTCCCAAAAATTTTTCCTTTTCCTCCAGCCAATGATGTTCCGCCTACCACCACAGCTGCAATTACATATAATTCATACATTAAGCCATATTTTGGATCTCCGCTTCTAAATTGGGAAGCCATAATAACGCCACCCAAACCTGCAAGAGCACCACATGAAGCATAAACCCATAGAAGAACCTTTTTAACTGGAACACCTGACAAACGGGCGGCCTCAGTATTTCCACCGACTGCATAGATATAGCGCCCCATAGTTGTTCTGCTCATCACAAGGTGAGCAAGCAGATATAAAATCACCATTAGAATTACTGCATTTGGAAGGCCTCCGAAATCATCCCCCCTACCCAACCAAGAAAATCTAACTGGTAATTCATAAATTGAAAGACCACCAGAAATCATGTAAGCCAAGCCGCTGGCTATCATCATCATACCCAAGGTTGCAACAAAGGGGGCCACTCCAAAAAAAGCGATCATTGAACCGGAAAATAAACCAAGCCCTGCACAAACTGATATAGCTAAGGAGCATGCACAGATCATTCCAAAATTGGTTGCTTCATCTGCACCAAAAAATTCTCTTACAAACCAAGTGGCTAAAACTGCTGAAAAAGCAATGAGGCTACCGACAGATAAATCAATGCCAGCGGTCACAATAACCAATGTCATTCCAATGGCCAGTATTGCAATGACCGCAATTTGATTGGCTATATTCAAAAGATTGGATGATTTTAGAAAATTTGGCCAAAGTTTAGTCTCAGGTGTCAAAATCTTAACTCCTTTCATCCCTTTTTCAGAATTTCTAAAGTTCTCCAAAACAGGCATCTTTGCAAATACCTCTTCACATGCTAGTAACTGTAATTTCTTATTTTGAGCAATAATTCCCTTTAGCGCATTAGCTAACTGAGGAGGCCCACCTTGTACTGTATCGAGTACTACCCAACCATCATCCTTCAGTAAATCCTTCAATTGCTCAACAAATTGATTACCCGTTTTCGTTTTTCTACCTGCTATTAAAACGCCACCTATTTTATCCTCATTTTGAATATTTTCATAAAGTTGAAAAGCAGCTTCTGAACCCTCTGGATTTTGCTCCTCCAGTGTAATCCAGCTAAAAAACCCACACAATAATATCAGAACGCCTAACATTCCATAATCGGAAGAAAATATTGATTTAAACCACTTCATAAAATTCTAATCCCCTTTAATAAAGACTATTACTTTGCCTCCATTGCGACCGACATTATAGTCTCCTGGGTAAGTTCCGAATCATTTTTAAACTCGGCCTTTATTTCTCCATCTTTCATGACTAGAATACGGTCACTCATACCTAAAACTTCTGGTAATTCTGAGCTAATCATTACGATTCCTTTACCCGATTTTGCCAGCTGATTCATCCACTGATAAATCTCAAATTTAGCACCCACATCAATTCCCCTTGTTGGCTCATCAAAAATTAAGATGTCTGCATTTCTCTCAAGCCATTTTGCCATAACCACCTTTTGCTGATTACCACCAGAAAGTTGAGAAGCTACTTGATTATGTCCTGAAATTTTTATTTTTAACTTTTTGACATAATTCTCAAATGCTGAGGATTCTGTTGACTTGTTGACCCAGCCCTTAAAAGAGAACCTTTTTAAATTAGGCAGTCCGAAATTTTCTTTAATTGAATGAGCTAAAATCAATCCTTGTTCTTTTCGGTCCTCTGTTAAAAGACAAATACCTGACTCGATCGCGTCGCTTGGATTTCTTAAGGTCAATTCTTTGCCGAATAACTCAATTTTGCCATAATCTTTCTCATCAGCACCAAATAAAATCCTCACCGTTTCTGTTCGTCCTGCTCCGACCAACCCAGTAAAAGCCAAGATTTCACCTTCTCTCACCTCAAAAGATATATTTTTTACTTTTGAACCACGACTAAGGTTTTCAATCCGAAAGATTGAATCACCTGGTTCTCGGATGTTACTAGGAAATTCATTGTCTAATTTTCGACCAACCATCATCTCAATTATTCTAGTCCTGTCCAATTCATGCCTCTCCAGTTGGCCAATCCTTTCCCCGTCCCGTAAAATTATGGCACGATCGGCGACTCTTTCAATTTCTTCCAATCTGTGACTGACATAAACGATACCAATTCCTTTAACTTTTAAATCGTCAATTAAGAGATAAAGTTGCTGAACTTCTTTTTTGGTCAAAGCTGCACTCGGTTCATCCATAATTAATATTTTTGCATCTCTTATGATTGCTTTACCAATCTCAACAAGTTGCTTTTCTGCCACCGTTAAATTTTCGCATATTGTATCTGGATCTAATTCAGCTCCAATTTTTTTAAGAATTTCCAAGACCCTTTTTCTTTCCTCTTTTTTTCGAATTATTCCAAAATTTTGAGGCTCAATTCCTAATAGTATGTTCTCAGCAACAGTTAAGCCGGGAACAAGATTAAATTCCTGGTATATCACAGCTACTCCGGCATTAATAGAATCAATTGGATTCATCCAAACTTGAACTTCTTCATCTACTTTTAATATTCCTGAATCAGCCCGTTGGGCACCTCCCATAATCTTTATAAGTGTACTCTTTCCAGCCCCATTTTCCCCAAGTAAAGCAACGCACTCACCTTTTTTCAGATCAAAATCAATATTTTTCAAAGCATGAACCCCGGGAAATTTTTTTTCAATTCCCTCTAAACAAAAATATGGTGGATTTTCTGAATTCAAATAATGTAAAAATTTAAAGAAAGAATTGTATCATAAGAATAATCGATTTCGAATCCTTTCCGCCGCTAACAAACAGGCGTTTCCAATTTCTTTAAACCTATCATTTTCAAGCCTGAAAGAAGGTGCAATTACCGTAATTGCAGCAACAGGGTAGTTATAGTCGTCCAAAATAACAGCTGATACGCAATGAATTCCCTCTAAACCTTCTGCTAGGTCCAAGGCATAACCGCGTATTCGAATTCTTTCTAAATCTTCAACTAAAAGAGAACGACTAGATAATGTGTTTTTGGTAAAATTCTTGAAAGTAATTTGGGACAAATACTTTTCTAGTTCAATCTTTGGGAGTTCTGCCAAAATTGATTTACCTGGAGCACAGGAATAACAAGGTACTCGAAGTCCTATTTGACCGGATACTTTTATGGGCTGATTTGAAATACACTGCTCTAAAATCAAAGTCTTGCCATCAGACATAACTAGTAACTGAGAGGTTTCTCCAGTATCGTCTCTTAATTTCTTCAAAGAATCCCAAGAAGAAACCACCAAGCTCTTATCATTTATTTGCGGGCGGGTTAAATCTGCCACGCGGTTGGTAAGAATATATCTGCGGTCGTCCTCTTTTTTATACAACCATCCACGCTTATGCATCGTCTCCGTGATTCGACCAACTGTATTTACTGGTAGAGACAAGGCACGGGCAATCTCGCTTGCAGATTTACCCTTACGGAATTTGCCCAATAATTCAAGTATGGCCAAAGTACGGTCGGTTCCCTTTGCGGAAGCTTCTTCTCTTATTATGACTGAATCTGACATAATAATTGAAACCTAGTTTCTTAGCCGTAAGTTTTATTTTAAATCCGGATCATTTATTCCATCCTCTTTTCTATAAAGTTTAGTAGGAATCAAAACTTCTTTTTCCACTTCGTTACCTGCAAAATAGTCCATTATTAACTCAACTGTCTTTTTACCAATTAGATCAGGAAATTGAATGGGGTCGGCAAATATCTTACCATCTTTAATAGCCTGTTTTCCTTCTGGTTGCCCATCAAAAGCAACGATTACCACCTGATGCTCTTTACCCGCTTTTTCAAGTGCTGCCCTTGCTCCCAAACCAGAAGGATCATTAATCGCAAATATGCCTCTCAATTCAGGATGAGCCTGAAGAGTATCCTCTGTAACTTTATATCCTTCATCTCTAACTCCACCACCATCTAATTGGGCCACAACTTCAATCCGATTAGCAGATAATCCATCGTTGTACTTTGAAATTACCTCTTCGAAACCCTGGACTCGTAATTGACAAGAATTTGCCTGAGGGAAGTGAACAATGAGAACTTCACCCCCTTCTTGACCGAGGGCCTCAACCATTGCTTCACCCGCCAATCTACCTCCCTGTAGATTATCACTACCCACATGACTTACTACTTCTGCACCTTCAGCAACACATTTTAAATCACAGGTAAAAACCGGGATTGCCGCCTTATTAGCCTTTTCGATAGCCGGTCCGATAGATTGACGGTCACAAGGATTAAGAATGATCGCAGAAACGCCCTTAGTGATAAAATCATCAATTTGATTAGCCTGCTTTTGCACATCTCTATCACCATCAACTACAATCACATCATATCCATGCTTGCCAGCTTCCTTCTTAATTTCTTCCGCAATAACACTAAAAAAAGGATTTCCTAATGTTAGTACCGAAACTCCAATAGTACCCTTACTTTTATTTTCTTTACCCTCGCCTTGATCAGAACCTCCGTCGCCGCATCCTACAATGATAAGTGTTAGAATTGAAATTATAAACATGTACATTTTTTTCTTCATTATATATCCTTGCGATTTCTATTAAATTTCTAAATTTGGAAGCTTGCCCATATACGGAAAACAATGAATGAACTAAATTTCAAGCAAGAACTAACCGCTGCATTCGGGCAGCCAATCGCTGAAAATCCTACTCAAGTAATGATTGAGGCCGCTTATCGATACCACAATCTAGATTGGCGTTATTTAACCATAGAAGTAGGACCAAATGACCTCGAGGATGCAGTACGCGGAGCGAAAGTCATGGGCTTTCAGGGATTCAATTGTACTATTCCGCATAAAGTGAATGTTATTCAATACCTCGACGGCTTAGGAGAATCTGCGTCGCTCATGGGTGCAGTCAACTGCGTAGTTCGACGGGACGGAAAATGGATCGGAGAAAATACCGACGGTAAAGGATTTGTTTCCTCCCTGAGAGAACTCACCGATCCAAAGGGTAAGAAGGTTATTATTTTTGGAGCTGGTGGAGCGGCACGGGCAATTAGCGTGGAAGTTGCCCTCGCAGGTGCCACCAGTATCACAATCGTAAACCGCTCATCTGAAAGAGGTGAAGAACTTACCAACCTGCTCAATGAAAAATTACCTGTCACTGCTGATTTTGTCTCATGGACATCTACTTTCACAATTCCACCGGACACGGATGTTCTGATCAACGCTACATCCATAGGACTTTACCCAGACCTTAATGCTCGGCTCGATTTTGATTTAGAAACATTGACCTCAAATATGGTCGTAGCCGATGTTATCCCAAATCCACCTTGCACCAATCTAGTAAAGGATGCCCGATCTAAAGGTTGTAAAGTAATTGATGGCTTGGGCATGTTGGTAAATCAGGGAGTTATTGGAGTTAAGCATTGGACGGGAATTGATCCTGATCCTTCCATTATGAGATCCGCACTTGAAGAAGTCTTCGGATGAATTATTGCTCTGTAAAAATTAAAAATATGAGTTTTCGAAATGTCATATCTATTTGCATAATATCTTTATCGACATCCTGCTCCGAAGAAAGAAATCGAAGAATTGAACCCACCACAAAATTAAGTCAAAGTGACAATACTTCACAAATTGAAGGTTCTCAATTTCATGGGAACAAACACTTTGCTTCCGAATGGTCAATCACCAGAAAATTATTAAAAGGAGGAAAACAGGAAGGAGTCGAACTTCTAATTCTTGATAACGGGGAATTACAAATCTCAATTATTCCGACAAGAGGTATGGGGATTTTTGATGTAAAATCAAAAGGTATTCGATTGGGTTGGGACTCTCCAGTTAAGGAAATTGTTCACCCATCTTATATCAATCTAGAAAGTCGTAGCGGGCTTGGTTGGCTTGAAGGCTTTAATGAATGGATGGTCCGTTGCGGCCTTGAATTTGCCGGCCACCCAGGAACAGATCAATTTCTTGACAACACAGGATCTCCCGCAACCCTCTACCTTACGCTGCACGGAAAAATCCAAAATATTCCTGCTTCTGATTATCAAATATTAATTGATCCAGAACCTCCACATCGTATTCGGGTCCGTGGAACCGTTTATGAAAAATTCTTCTACGGTCCCAAGTTAAAATTGGTCACCGAAATTTCCACTCTTCCAGGTTCCAACAAATTTCAAATATCTGACCGACTCACCAATGAAGGTGCCTTTGCTCAAGAATTTCAGCTTATTTACCATGGCAATTATGGATCTTCTATCCTGGAGGAAAATGCTCAGGTATTCACACCGGCAAACCGTATTACTCCAATGAACGATCATGCGGCCAAAAGCATAGATAATTGGTCCGTCTTCAAGGGACCTACTCCAGGCTTTATTGAAGAAGTTTATTTACTCGAACCTATTGCTGACGAAAACAGCAGTACACTTGCCCTTCTAACGAATGCAGATTTGTCACTTGGCACCTCAGTTCGATGGAATCTTAACGAACTACCTTACCTGACTATTTGGAAAAATACCGCTGCTAAAGAAGATGGATATGTCACCGGGATTGAACCTGCCACTGGCTATCCCTTTAACCGAAAAATAGAACGTAAATACGACCGTGTACCCATGATTCAAGCTGGTGAAACCCTAAGCTTCACTCTTGATTTTGGAATTCACACAAATGAAGAATCCGTTCAGACCGTCATTTCTGAAGTGGATGAATTACAAAAAACATCGGCCCTAAATTTTGTACGAAAACCACCTGCTACCGAATAAAGATGAAAACAAGACTCTTGCCTCTATTTCTTCTTTGCTGCTTACAGGCTTTTTCTGCTGACTGGCCACACTGGCTCGGACCCAATAGAGACGGAACATCCATAGAAAACGAATGGAAAAGTGAAATCAATGATCCTGTTTGGAAAACAAAGGTCGGAGTGGGCTTCTCAGCTGTTACTGTTGCAAATGGAAAAGTTTTCACCCTCGGCCACGACGGAAAAAAGAACGGAGGTAAAGAAACTGTCTACTGCCTCAACGCACAAACTGGAAAATCAATTTGGAAACATTCCTACAATGCTCCCCTAATCGACTATCTGCATGAAGGAGGTCCTTGTGCAAGCCCCGCTGTGGACGACGAAATTCTTTACACCATAAGCAAGCATGGTCTGCTTCATGCCTACAAAATAGGCAACGGAAAAATTATCTGGCAAAAAGACATGCTTAAAGAATCAGGTATGTCTCGCCCTCCGGAATGGGGATTTGCCGCTTCTCCTTACATTCTGAACGATCAATTAATCATCGAGGCGGGGGCTACCTACAGCCTAAACAAAAAAAATGGTGAGATTATCTGGACCAGTAAAAAATATCGACCCGCTTACGGAAGCCCAATTTTGTTCAAACCCGATGGTCGATCCATGCTTGCCGTCCTAAAAACGGATGGTCTTGTTCTCCTTGACGCAACAAATGGGAAAACCCTTGCATTTGAAAAATGGGAAACAAGCTACCGGACAAATGCATCCACTCCTATAGTCCAGGGAAACAAACTATTTATTTCTACTGGTTACAGACGTGGGTGTGCCCTTTTTCAATGGAAAGAAAATAGACTGAACAAAACTTATGAGAATAAAGTTCTTTCCACCCATATGAACCACGCAATTTTGGTAGATGGTAATCTTTATGGATTTGATGGCAATGTTCACATGGCTGGTCAAAAGGATTTTATATCCATGGAATTTCTTACCGGAAAAGAGAATTGGCGAGTGACCGACCGTGGACTAATGGTCGGCTCACTCATCGCTGCAGGAGAAAGAATGATCATTCTTGGTCAAAGAGGCGAATTGGTCTTTGCCAAAATAAATTCTAAGAAATTTGATGAAATTAATAGAGATCAGGTAATTGGAGGTCGATGTTGGACTATGCCAATACTTGCAAATGGTTTGCTTTATTTACGAAATGCTAAGGGTGACCTTGCATGCATTAACTTAAAATAACCGCAAATATAGCACCAAGTGAAATAAATACTGATTCCAATCTATTCAAATTCATGGATTTTTGATGCTCAACTAGGTTGGATGCATGCCACACAAGACGAAAATGATGATCTTTGGCTTTTGAACGATAATTTTGGATGGCTCTGAACAGCAAATGGTGTATTTCCCCACCTTTTTAACCACGGTTCTGCTAATTGGCTCTATTTTCTGAAAACGGAGAATGGTAAAGCTTATTACTACGATTACTCAACCGAATCACTAAAATAGCCATTTTTTCAGTTAAACTTTAGATTCCCATTTGTTTCGTTTAACACAATAAAATTTCCTGCCTGTATTCAGGTGTTTCTCTGTACATTAGATTTGATCTTCTTATCTGCTTCAAACAAGCACTTAGGAATCTCTATTCTATACAATTACTGGCTAAACGATTGACTATTTTCTAAAGGATTTTGTAAAAATAGTAATAATGTTACACAATCTTCTTAACCTACGAAGGTATGGTTATCGTTCATTGGGTCAAAACTTACTTCCCCAACTCGAGTTGGACAATTCCTGAATACTTAACTTTTACATGGTTTTTCGAAATTATCATTACCTAAGTATTATTTTTAATTCCTCTGCTAAGTTGTAATCAAGACCATTCAATTTAATTCGCTAATTTTTATGAAGAATACAAAAACTTTCTCATTTTTCTTTCTAATTTTTGGAATTACAATCTCTTACAGTGCAACCTACACTGTATTTCCTAGTCAAAATCTGCAGAATATTGTAAACAATGCAAATAACGGGGATGAAATTGTTTTGAATGGAGCTTTCTTTGACGAAAACAT
>NZKY01000133.1 GCA_002694035.1 Opitutia bacterium | reverse complement strand
TTTTTTGATTGTACTTCCACTTTTTACAAATTTCCTATTGCTACCCTACCTCTTATTGAAAGATATTGCACCGCCCGAATGAATCGATCGATCGAAATTCTAAAAATTTTACGAAAAGGTATGCAATCCATGGTTGCTGAGGAGCCTAATGTACAAATTCACTACACAAGAATTTTTAATTTTTCGGAAAGACGGGTATCTCTAAGGATGGAAGTAACGGTTGAAGATTCGTTATCTGTGCCTATGGGGCGCGTGGATGTGGTAGAAATGTCGTCTAATAATGGTAAGTCGAGTTGTAGATGCACATTAACGGAACTCCAAACGGGACAACAGCAAAGAATTGTACTACGGTTAAAGGACGCTGATCAGAAAGAGAAAGAATGCGAAAAAGTTTTCAGTTTTTTCCGTTCAGTTTTGTCCATTCCAGAAAAAAAACCATTGGATGGTGGGTTTTCCTCTACCCGAGGAGCACACAAGAGTGATACTAACGAGTGAATAGTTGATCTTTGGTAATCGTCCGAATTGGGCCAATTTTCTCGAGTTCAGATAGATCAATTTTGGAGGAATCACCTACAATCGATAAGAGCTTACTTTTTGGCTGTATCGAGTTTTTGTAAAAGTCTTCCAAGACTTTTTTAGACGCTTTACTTGTTCTTTCAAAGCGATCTTTCCTGGGATCTTCTTTGTGACCCAATGCCTGAATGTCATAAATATAGCCAGCTGTGCCCCTGTAAGGTAGCGGAGTGGTGCGGTAGGTGCTGAGTATTGAAGAATGAGCAGATTCCCATCTTGTCTGGTTAATAGGCATGTTTTCCAGTAGTTCCATAAAGGCATGAACGGCATCTAGAGTTTTATCAGCCTGACAACCAATAGAGCCCACAAGAATATTTTCCTCATCCGGTCGAGAAGGAGTAAAGAAATGAGCCCAAGCAGAATAGGCCAGTGCACGGGCTTCCCGTAATTCCTGAAAGACAAGACCTGCCATCCCCCCTCCGAAATATTCGTTGAAAAGTTGGGCAGCAGGCATCATTTCTTCATTATGTGGACCGACTGAAAATTCCAGTCTTACCTGTGCCTGGGCCATTTCTTTTTCAAAAAAGTAAATCTGGTTTTTTTCAGCAACATAGGAACGAATAACTTCAAGTTGTTCGGGTTCACCGACCGTATCAGTATTACCAATAAAACCATTACTTATTGATTCAATTACTTCCTCCGGGGATTTGGGGCCGTAATAAAGCACAGTTCTTTCTGAATTAAGAGCAGAGGACAGTAATTTGGATAGGGATTCAACATTGGAGGAATTGATATCGCTATCCGTTGGACGGTTCAAATAGCGAGACTTTTCTCCGTATCGGTGAAAATGAGCAAGAGCGTGACTAATTGCCCTAGGATCTTTCTCTTCATCATCCCGCTCAGATAGAATGATTTTCTTCGTTTCATTCCAGGTTTCATCTGAAACATTTGGTTTTTCAATCAGATTCCTGGCAAGTTTTAAAGAATCGTCGAAATTTTCATCAAGCCCAGTCATCATCATAGAACTCAACCTTTCCCGGACTGCAAAGGCAAAATCGGTACCCAGTTTATACCATTCTATTTTCAGATCGTTGGATGAAATTTCACCTGCTCCAGATCGATCCAGCATTCTTTTGGCATATGAAAGCATAGGTTCATGCCTCGATCCCTTTTCCATTCTTAATTCGAGAGTAAACAAATCATTGAGTGGATTTTTCACATGGATGAGTTTGATACCCTTGGCGATTTCTTTAATGCTGTAATCTGTTCCTTCTTCTACAAACTTAGGATTGAAAGGATCGAACGGAATTGCAGCTACTTCTTCCATGAATGGAGATTTTTTGTCCGGATCAATCGCAAGTGGATCAATTTTGGGTTTTTCGATACTTGGTAATTTATGCTGTTTATCGATTCTATATCCAACCACGAAGTCATCCCCGTAATATTGCTTAGCCACGCGAACAACATCTTCCTTAGTTAATTTTTCAAGCTCTGTAATTTCCCGGTTCGTTGTTTCCCAATCCACAAAAGAGAGAAAGGTATCTCTCATTAATTCGACACGTTTGGTGTTTTTTTCACGGTTTTCTTTTTCCTGTTTTTTAAAGTCTGTGATTACCGCAGGGATGACCCAATCTTCAAAATCACCTTCCTTGACCCGTTTTATCTGAGATAGAATGAGGTTTTCGACCTCTTCGAGGGTTTGTCCTTCCTTGGGTATTCCATAGAAGAAATGAACGCCGTGATCATTGTAGTTTTGTGGAAAACAACCGGCTGCCCGCACTCTTTGCTTTTCTACTAAATCGAGATTGATGAGGCCAGCTACCGAATTATCAATGATCATATCCATCAAACGAAGGGCATGGTAATCTGAATGATGCCTTGGTGCGGTACGAAAACCAACCAAAACCTGCTCCTCTCCAAGATATTGAACTTCCACAAATTCTCTTCCCTCGAGTGGTTTTTCCTCCCACTTAGGCTCTGGTCTCAACGGAGATTCTGATTTCCAGGATGAAAAGTGTTCTTCAATAATTTTGATGGTTTCATCTGGATCAATGTCACCAGATATACAAATGGCCATATTTTCCGGTACATAATGGGTATTATAAAACTTTTCGATTTCTCGAATAGATGGATTTTTAAGGTGTTCAATGGTGCCGAGGGTGGGTTGCTGTCCATATGGATGAACTTTGAAAAGAAGCTCTATAACTTTTGTATTGAGTAACCTGTCTTTATTATCGATCGAACGATTTTTTTCTTCGTAGACAGTTTCCAACTCAGTGTGAAAGAGCCTGAACACTGGGTTTGCGAATCTTTCACTTTCAATCTTTGCCCAGTGAACCAACCGATTGGCGGGCAGATCTACTTTGTATACTGTTTCCTCGTGCCAAGTATGGGCATTTATTCCTTTACCGCCCATGTTTCCATATACCCGGTCCATTTCATTGGGTACTGCAAAGGTGGATGCTTTGATGGAAATATCATTGATCTTATTGTAAATCTCTTCCCTTTTGGTTTCGTTTTCTTCGACTGAGCGCTTCTCGTACAATTCAGCAATTTCGTCGAGAAGTGGTTTTTCTTGAGCATAGTCAATAGTGCCAAATGAACTAGTTCCTTTAAAAAGTAGATGCTCCAGATAATGGGCCAGTCCCGTATTTGTCATTGGGTCATGTTTACTTCCTGCACGGGTCACAATCTCGGCGTAAAATCTGGGCGTTTCGTGATTTGGGCTGAGGTAAACGGTTAGCCCGTTTGACAGAGTATGTTTGATGACTTGCATGGAGGAAGAACTGGATTTACTCGAGTTTGATTCAGAGGTTTGCTTGGAGGTTTGTTGAGTACAGGAAAAAGTAGTAAAAGCGAAGAGGGCTGTTATGATTCCTACAGTTATAGAAGAGTTACGATAAGGCATTTTCTGTTTGGATTGATAAATAACACAAAGTTAGATTAATTAGTTCGTAAATGATATTTTGCAAATAAACGAACATGAAAGTGTATCAGTATGAAAAATGTGAATCGTGTAGGAAAGCGATTCGATGGTTAAATGAGAACGGTATTGAGCATACTATTCTTCCGATAAGGGAAAAAACGCCCACCAAGAAAGAGTTTTCTCAAATGATTAAATACCATGGGGGTGAGCTTAAGAAGCTTTTTAACACATCGAGTAAGGATTACCGGGATCCTTTGGTGAAGGAAAAGATACCCGGCTTATCCAGGGAAGAAATAATTTTTCTTCTTCAGGAGCGAGGAAATTTGATCAAGAGACCCTTTGTAATTGGAGAAAATGTAGCCTTGCAGGGTTTTAAACCTGATATTTGGGAACAGGCATTCAAAATTAAATAAATAATTCTTTCTCACCAATTGGGGTTGAGGATATTTTTTAAATCTTTAAGTTATAGTTCCCTATGAATTTTATCCATTTAAATAATTGGGTTAGCCGCATAAATGCCGGTCAGTTTGATGAGCTCGTCTCCATGTATTCAGAGGATGCTGTGTTATTTGCCACTTTTGACAAACAACCCCTCATAAACCCCGATTTAATTCAGGGTTATTTCAGGGGGTTCCTTGCCAGAGAAGGTTCCGGCGTTGAATTGGATAATTCTTCTATTCGTCATACCGAGCTTGGGGATGGTACTTATGTATCCACTGGACTTTACACCTTTTTCTACCAGGAGGATGGTCAATCCGTAAGACATGATGCCCGTTTTACATTTATAATCGATACAGGAAGCCAAAACCCAATTGTACACCATCATTCTTCGGTCATTCCCGGCTAAATTTTATTTTAACCCCTAAATTAAGAATTCAGTTATGTTAACCCCGCAAAAAACACTTGATACTTATTATTTGGAGGCACGACGAGATTTGCTTGAAGTTGCCGCAATGCTTGACAGATACGATCGTTCTGTAGAAAAGGAAGGCAAACCCGCAGCAGATGAGTCTAAATTGAATTCTCTGCTTGAAGCCCTAGCTTTGCTTTCCAAAAAAGATCACCCTGAATCAAACCGTGCTGAACAGTTGCTCGTTCACTTTGCCAAAGTTTCGTAAATTTTTCTGTTATGCAAATTATACAACCTCATTATCATGCGATTGCCCGGACCGCTCAGGATTATGAAAGAATGGCTATGTCCGGTGTTGTTGCCGTCTGTGAGCCAGCTTTCTGGGCCGGATTTGATCGAAGATATCCAGAAACCTTTATAGATTATTTTGCTCAAATTTCTGAATTTGAACCAACCCGGGCTGCGGAATTTGGAATCAGGCACTATTGCTGGGTAGCTGTAAATCCAAAAGAGGCAGAAAACAAGGAACTTACTGATGAAGTACTTCGTCAAATGCCCGAGTTTTTAGAAAAGGAAACATGCCTCGGAGTTGGAGAAACTGGTCTTCATAAATCAACCAAGAATGAAATCGAGTCTCTTGAAGCTCATGTCGAAATTGCCATGAAGTATAACCAGCTTGTGCTCATTCACACTCCTCACCTTTCAGATAAAGCTCATGGTACTAAAACAGTTCTCGAAGTACTAGCCGGTATGGATGTCAACCCTGATAGAATCTGGATCGATCATGTGGAGGAGCAGACTATTGAACCTGTACTGGATGCCGGTTACTGGGCGGGAATGACTTTGTATCCAGTTACCAAATGCAGTCCAAGAAGAGCCGTTGATATCCTGGAAAAATATTCAACGGAGCGTTTATTAGTAAATTCCTCAGCTGATTGGGGACCCAGTGATCCTTTTACCCTGCAGGAATCAATTGTTGAATTCCGTCGCCGAGGACACAGTTTACAGGAAGCGGTAGATATTTATCACAACAATCCATGCCGTTTTCTTGGACAAAATCCCAAATGGGATATCAAGCCAATTACAATTAGCGAAGAGTAGCTCAATGCCACTCAATTTACACGATACTTTGACCCGTGAAACACGGGAAGCTTTCCCAATGGATGGACATTCGTTTCGTTTTTATTGTTGCGGGCCAACGGTTTACGGACCCGCTCATATTGGTAATTTTCGAACTTTTGTGATGCAGGATGTTTTTCGCAGGGTTTTAGAGACTTCTGGTCATGAAACTTTGCATGTACGAAATATTACTGATGTGGATGATAAGACGATTAAACAGTCTCAATCTGAGGGTGTACCATTAAAGGAATTTACCGATCGATGGTCTGCTTTTTTTAACCGGGATTGTGAACTGCTTAATTTGATGACTCCTCATGCTGTGCCTTCTGCAGTAGATCATATTCCTGAACAAATATCACTAATTTCTAGATTAATCGAAGCAGGTAATGCGTATCAGGCAGACGATGGTTCGGTTTATTTTAAAGTCGATTCATTTGCCAAATATGGAAGACTTTCTCGTCTAGCAGATCGTGAAATTACAACTGATGTAATTTCACGTGAATCCTCTGATGAATACGATAGAGATTCTGCTGCTGACTTTGCATTATGGAAAGCAAGAAGACCGGAAGACGGCGATAATTTTTGGAATTCACCTTGGGGTGAAGGAAGGCCCGGTTGGCATATTGAATGTAGTGCAATGAGTATGAAGTATCTCGGGGAGTCTTTTGATCTTCATTCCGGTGGTGTTGATTTGATTTTTCCTCACCATGAGAATGAAATAGCTCAAAGTGAGAGCGTTACGGGTAAGACCTTTGCACGCCATTGGTTTCATATTGCTCACCTCATGGTTGAGGGTAAGAAAATGAGCAAATCGCTGGGTAATTTGCATACTTTGGAAGATTTATCAAAACGAGGATTTAAGCCGCAGGAAGTAAGATATGTTCTTCTATCCGGAAGTTATAGGCAACCACTCAATTTTACCTTTGATTCCTTAAAAGCGGCTCAAAAAGCCCTTTCCAAATTACAAAGTTTTGCTGAGAAAATTCAATTTCAAGCAGGCTCTGAGGATTCACTGGAAACTAATTTTGGTCCTTTTCAATCTGTTCAGGATGCACTCCTGTCTGATCTTAACACTCCGGAAGCCCTTGGGCGTTTGTTCAGTTTAATTCGTGAGCTTAGAGATATTTCAGATGAAGAGGAATTAGAGGCGGTTCGGGTGGGGTTTCAGGCAACATGCGATGCATTTGGCTTCATCATCGATTCAAAACCGCAAGCTGAATCTGCACCTGAACAAGTACAAATTTTAGCCCAACAGCGTTGGGATGCAAAACAGGCAAAAGATTGGTCAACCGCAGATCAATTAAGGCAAGAAATTCTTGCCTTTGGATGGACGGTAAAAGACGGTAAAGACGGCTTCGTGCTCGCCAAGGCTTAAAAATTGTTTGAATTGTATTTTCCGAACCATCGGAAAATTTTTTATCATGAATTCAAAAATATTTTTAAAGTCGTTATTATTTATTAATTTGGCTCAACTTTTTTTGGGCGGTGTAGAACCTCCAAAATGGAAAGATTTATTTAATGGAAAGGATTTAACAGGTTGGATTGATGTAAATACCTCTCCATCAACATGGTATGTTAAGCATGGACTTTTAATCTGCCGGGGCAAACCGATTGGCGTCATGCGGAGCGAGAAACAATATGAAAATTTTTTGCTCCATGTTGAATGGCGACATATGGAAGCTGGAGGGAATTCAGGAATTTTTGCATGGAGTGATGCAATCCCCTTCGGTAATCGTTTACCCAAGGGGCTGGAGATTCAGATGCTCGATCTTGAATGGGTTAAATTAAATACCAAAAAGGGAAAGAAACCACCTCCTATAGCCTATGTGCATGGAGAACTTTTTGGAGCTGGTGGATTGAAGGCAACACCGGATAATCCGAGGGGAAATCGGAGTAAGTCCCTGGAAAACAGATGTAAGGGAAAGGGACAATGGAATGTTTATGATGTTGTCTGTGTGGACGGTGTGGTCAAACTTTCAGTTAATGGAAAATTTGTAAATGGAATAAGGAATTCCCAGTATAAAAAAGGATATTTATGTTTGGAATCGGAAGGCTCAGAGATTCATTTTCGTAATCTTAAAATTATGGAACTTCCACCGGGTATTACAACTCCTGAGCAAACAGCTCCATTGATAAAATAAACTCTTAAGGAATTCCCAAAATTAATTTTTGGCCATCTTATCAAGTTCGTCTAATCGTAGACGAACCGATAAGATATAGGGTGCTTGGCCGGCTGACCAATGACCATAGGTGGTCACAACAAATGTACCATCTGAAAGAAGTTCCAAGCCAGGATATGCACAGTCATAAGATTTTTTATTATCTTTGAGCCGAATTGAATATTGACCACTTTTCCCCTGAACTAAGTCATCCCAAGTACCGACCCATCCCACCCAATCTCCCTCATAGATCCGTGTGCTGGCTGACTTTTGTGGTGAACGACAACGAAAGCTTATAAAAAGCCGCCCATCCGGAGCATATTTACCAATATGCCGATCGCCAGTCAGGGAAAGAGGAAGTTCTCGTGGAGAAGACCATGTTTTACCCTCGTCTTGTGAAAAAATGATGTGTGAATTTTTCTTCCTCGAATTTTCGCGTAGTAAAACGGCGATTTTTTTTCCATCTGGAGAGCGTATTAAACCTGGTTCACACAAATGAACCTCACTTGAATTAAAAACGGTTTCAGGCTTATTCCAGGTAAGTCCACCATCCTTTGAAAATGTTTTGAATAAAGTGAAAATTCCTGTCCTTTTTCCATTTTTTGCATAAAAACGGCCATCGTCGTGAAACATTGCCAAATATTGCCCTTTTTTAAAGCCAATTGGCTCAACAAAACCCATAACGACAATGCCACCCCAATCGCCCACTTCATTTAATGCAGTCCAACTTTCACCATCATCTTCTGAAACCGCAAGACGGGAAGGGTAGAGACCAGACCACATGATAATGCGTTTTTTTCCATCCGGTCCAATAACGCGATGTAGGGTTGGTACTTCTTTTGAGGTTTTCCAATTTTTGGGTGTGGGTAGTCGTTTACTCCAGGTTAATCCTGAATCATAACTTTTCTTGTATACAATTTCTCCTCTTCCATGTCCTTTTGGGTATACACATAGAATCGTTTTGCCATCTTCAAGAAGACATGTGGTTGGGTGACCAAGATACTCGCCTTGTTGCCGGTCAACAATGACTTGTCGATAAATTTGATCATTAAGATCTAAATGCTTTGGAAGAAGTTCAGTATGCTTCTTGTTTGCATTTGAGCTGGAAGCTAGAAGTAGTAGGCATAAAATTTTATTCATTTCTTATATCTTCTTATTGATTAGAAATATAATATTATTAAATTTATACTTTCAATTATCTTAAATTTGCCAAGAATGAATCCCGAAATTTAATATACTTTGTTTAATTTATTTGTTACACCCAATCTTTCTTCAAAAGACAATGCTTCATGGCTAACTACACGCAATACAAGCTGTTATTATTTTTACCACTCTTACCACTTCTTGGAAGTACGATAAATTTTGAGGATGATATACAACCGCTACTCGAGGATTATTGTATCGATTGCCATGGCCCTGATAAGCAGAAATCAGGTTTTCGGGTAGACCGTAGGGTTCATCTTCTCAAAGGAGGGGACACTGGCCTTCCTGCGGTTATTCCAGATAATCCTGCAGGAAGTTATCTCATAGAAGTTATTAAAAGTTCTGATCCTGAAATAGGTATGCCACCAAAGGGAGGAAAATTATTTGATGATGAGGTGGAATTACTTGAAAAATGGATTGCTGAGGGAGCGATCTGGCCCGGTCAAATGGAAGACAAAATAGAAGAAGGAACCGATCACTGGGCTTTTA
>NZKY01000014.1 GCA_002694035.1 Opitutia bacterium | reverse complement strand
CCATTGCAAAATTTAATGACTTCATGAAGCAATGGCTTGATATGAAAAACAAAGAGCTTCCCTCTCTGAGCAGCAAAAAGTTTCCTGACTTTTCATCCGCACTCGCACTTGATCTTCGACGTTCGATTTTCCGCTGGATTGAAGAATCCGTATGGAAAGAAAATATTTCATGGCAGGCATTTCTGAAAATGGATAAAATTCAAGTGAACGAACAGATTTCGGACTATTACAATCTAACATATCCACAAGATAAAAACATTTCAGGTTTTGTGGAAATGAATGCTTCCAAATTAAACCGTTCAGGTTTACACACTCATCCCTATATTCTGGTAAGTCATTCCTATGCGGAAGAGAGTTCACCCATTCACCGGGGTGTCTTTACCAGTCGAAAAATTCTTGGCCGCACCCTCCGTCCACCTACGGAAGCTATATCCTTCCGGAATGCAGATTTTGACCCTAACTGGACGATGAGGCAAAAAGTGACCGAACTGACTAAAGCCGCCAACTGTATGAGTTGTCATGATCAGATTAATTCAACGGGCTTTGTCTTGGAAAACTTCGATGCAACCGGCCGAATGCGCTCAAAAATCGATGGTAAGCCCATCAACCTTGAGGTTAAATATCTCGACAGTAACGGGAAGGAACAGAAATTTTCAGACTCAAATGACCTATTGAATCATGCTTTATCGGCATCGAAGCCCTCCCAATCTTTTGTGGATGAATTATTCAAGCATCTTGCCAAACAGGCCCCGTACAGTTACCTTAGTCTAGAAACGAAAAAACTTTCTGAGATGTTGAAAAACGGTAATTTAAAGATCCAAGACCTTTACATGCAACTTTGCTTTAGGGGAGCATCGGATGGATTTGCTTTTGCCAACTAAATTTTGAAACCATGAACTTAAATCCAATCCATAGAAGATCTGCACTCAAACAACTGGGACTCTCAACTCTTTCCCTTCCTATCCTATCTCAGACATCCACCCTATTTGCTGAACCCGAAAAGAAATCGGCACCCAAACAAAGGTTGATTGTAATGTTCAGCCCCAATGGTACGATACCTGACCAGTTCTGGCCTGATAAAACTGGTGAAGACTTTGAGCATAAAACCATTCTTAAGCCACTCGAGCCATTTCACGATAAAATGCTCGTGTTGAAGAATCTTCACAACAAGGTAAGGGGCGATGGTGACAATCACATGCGTGGCATGAGTTGCCTTCTCACTGGTATCGAACTCTTCCCAGGGAATGTAATGGGCGGAGGAAATACTCCATCCGGTTGGCCCAAAGGTATTTCCATTGATCGTGAAATCTGCAAACACTTACAATCCAAGGAAGGAACCCGTACAAGATTTGGAGCATTACACTTTGGCGTAGGAGTGCAAGATACTGCAGATCCATGGACGCGTATGTCTTACGACGGACCCAACCAACCTGTCACTCCGCTAGCCGATCCCTATGATGCCTACCGGAAACTATACGGCAATGTGCGGGAGAAAAAACAGGTGCGTTCAGTACTTGATGACCTGAAGGGGGACCTGCATAAAGTCGCAAACCAACTGCCTGAATCAGACCGCAAGTTACTTATCGAGCATTCCAAATTAGTCGAACGGATGGATAAGGAGTATGAATCAGGCACTTCTTTAAGAAACTTAGCCGCAACACCGCCCGAACTTCCAGAAGGATTGCGAAATCAAAACGACAGTCTCCCCCAGCTTGGTAGATTGCAAATCGATATGATGGTAAATTCATTCGTCAATGATTTTGCGAGGGTTGCCACGCTCCAATACACAAAATCAGTGGGACAAGCCAAAATGAATTGGCTTGAAATTGATGATGCTCACCACACCCTTTCTCATGAACCGGATAAAAATAAGGATGCCTACAGTAAATTGGTGCGAATCAATACCTGGTTTGCACAGGAACTCGCCTACCTTTTGAAAAAATTGGAAAGCACTCCGGAACCTGGACAGAAAGGGTCCATGCTCGATCATACTCTTGTAATCTGGACCAACGAACTCGGTAAGGGTAACAGTCATACGCTGAATAATATTCCATTTGTTCTTGCAGGAAATGGTTTCGGATTCCGCATGGGCAGATCCATGAATTGTGAAAACAGTCCTCATAACCGTTTCCTCTTAAGTCTTGCTCACGCCGTTGATCACCCATTGGAAACCTTCGGCAACCCTGCCTTTTGTCAAGGTGGTCCGCTCGACTTATCATAGACAGCATGAAAGTCTTGCGAGTTTGTACCCTTGTCACTATTGCACTAGCATTTGTCGCGATTACGGAAACCACATATGGCTGGGAACTCCTTTTCGATGGTAAATCGACCGACAACTGGACACCCCTTGCTGAAGTGGAAATATTTGAAGCCAAGGGAAAAAAATTACACCTTTTTTCCAAGCGTAATGTATGGGTCGTCAGCCAGCAGAAGATGAAAAATTTTGAAGTTGAGTGTGAAGTAAAGATCCCACTCGATTATGAAGGATTTAATTCAGGGTTGGGCTTTCGCCTTTCCGATGGGAAAGGAAAACCAATTGGCTATCAGTGTGAAATAGACCGTTTCAAACCTGCTGGGATCTACGGAATCGGAATGGGGGGGTGGCTTTATCCATCAAAAACTAATCAACAAGAATATAATCGAAAAATAAAAAATTTGTTTATTGCAGAAAATTGGAATCATTTTCGAGTAATTTGCAACGGAACTAAGTGTATCACATTTTTAAATGGACATAAGATTGCTGAAATAAATTCAGTAAAGGAAGTTGTTGGACAATTTGGTATCCAGCACCACGGAAAAGGTGGAATTGTAAAATTTCGAAACATAAAAGTTAAAAAAATTAATTAACCCAATTGGCTACTTGACCCGCTTCTTTAAAATAAATATTGAGCTTCTATGATTACTTTTTCTAAAAAAGGACTAAAGCTATTTTCCTTAATATGTTATCTTCTATTCCTGAGTTGCTCCGATAACACAGTGTACTACGATGATGAGTCTAATTCTTCTCAAATTGAAAATTATGCATTGGATTATTGTGTAGTTTCAGGAAACGACTTAAACGATGATACCACTGATATGGTTCCTTTTTCTTATAATCATGAAGGAACCACTATCGTGTTTTGTTGTAAGCCATGCCTTCCAAAATTCAAAAAAAGTCCCGAAAAGTATTTGGCGATTATCAAGGAAGAGATCGAATTTATAAAAAAGGAATCCTCTGAAAAGAATAACTAAGTTACTTTTCGTGCATTGATTGCCACCAGCTTTTTTTAGGTGGATTTCGAATACTTTTTTGCTGAGTTTCCTCCAAACCACTATTAGGCAGCCATGCCTCCACTGATTCCTTATCCTGTCTATACCATTCCTGTCCAACTTTTTTAATGGTTGCCTGTTGAAGTTTAGGATCAGAGATTGAAATAGCCCATTCCATCGCAGCTCCTCCATCCTTGAGTGCTACTGTATTTGCATAAGCGGCAAGAGAAGCGTCTAACTTCGGTCCGGACTCTCTATCATTTAACCATTCTCCAGCTGCTAATGGATCTTTTTTGGCCCAATTAGTAATGGAACTTTTTATACCAACCTCTTGCGACTTACCATCAGGTAAATTAGAAAAATAATCGATTGAGCTTTGTGGATCAGTTTCACTCCATTTTCTACCAAGATTTTCGAAAGCTTTGGCAGAATATTTCTGATTAGCATGAGTTTCTAACCATTCGGCCACTTTTTCAGGTTGGTCCCGCGAAAAATTTCGGCTCAAGTTTACAAAAGCACCTTCTTTAAGTTTCGGACTTGGTAGAGAATCAGCCCAAGAAGAAGCCTGCTCAAAGCCTCCCCTTTGATTATGCTGATCAGTTAAAATTCCAACCAGTTTAGCTACTTCATCACCACCCTCCAAATTCATAACATATTCAGATGCTCCTGCCAAATCTCGATTTGCCCATCCTTTTACTAATCCAAAATTATAAAGTTTTGCCATCCCAGCATTATTTGGGTCTTCCACCCAATTTTTTGCTGCAACAGGATCGTTCGTCGCCCAGCCTTCGATTACCCCAGCCGCTGCAAATCCTGCACCAATACCTGAGGCTCTAGAATTACAATATTTAATGGCAGCAAGTGGATCAAATTGAGCCCATGAGAAAAGTAGCATTTTGTACTCCTGAGCATTTTCAAATCCCATTGGTAAATTCTCAAAGGCTTTAATTGCAAGTCCTATATTGTCTTGATTTAAACCCCCTAAAGCTGTTGCAAATGCAGCTGATCTTTTTATAGGATTTGATTCTCTCTGAGCTAAAATTAAAAGTTCTTCTAAAGTGGTGTCACCTTCAGTCCAAGATTGTGGTTTTTTATTTTGTTCATATGGATTGTTGGAATTAGAAGTGTTTTGAGAAAATTGCCTTAGTTTAGTTTCCTCATCATCCCGCTTTTCGACTTTTTTCTCTCCGGCAAGCTCCTTTTTCACATCCTGGCTATTCACATAAGATTTTTTAGGAAGACCCAAATAATAGCCTGATAAAAATAGAAACGCACCAATAAAAAGCATAAGCAATGATGATAATCTATCTGAGTTTAATAATTTCATTGTAAGACCTTAACTATCGTTAAAAAAAGAGATATTCTAACTAAAAATAATCAATCAGGGAATTTTCTCTATTTTCCCAAACAAGTGCCCACCTGAACTTTTATGACTCCAGGTTCCGGCATACTTATCATTGTCAATAATTACATGGGCACTGAAAACCCCCAATCCTGGGATATCCAACTCATTCATGGCAATGACAGGTGTAGTTCCAATCCATTTGACCGGCAAAAGCATAGGTAGAGTTATATCCTTTCCTCCATATTTCACGCGAGCGGTAAAAATCCATAAGTCCTCATTCCCGAATTTCTGAACAGACTGAATTTCATAAACCTCTTTAGATGGGGGTTTTGCAGATCCATCTACAGTAAAAAATCCACTAAATCTTACACCTTCCATAGATTTTTCAAATCTTTCGAAATTTGAAACCTGAGAAGATTTTGAATTTGATGAAAGGAGGCTAGAAAGGAAAAATAATTTTATTAGAGAGATCATAACGGTATTTTTCATGTCGCTAATTCAATTTCTCAAATTTACAAGATGCAAACTAGAAAATACAAAGTGCTACCTAATTAAAAAAGAAGGTTATTGATGAATTTTCATTGCGATAATTAAATTTATTTTATTCCAGTATATTTATTTTCATCACTTGATAAGATTATTTTGGTGCTTATCTTAAAACATAATAAAATTTCACACACGACATGTTATTTTTAATGAGATTTACATTTTTTAAAAAGCTTCTTTATGTACACACACTCTTAGTAACTTTTGCAAATTATGCCTCTGGTCAATTCGACACTCAGGCTACTCCCATTGAAAGCATATCTGTGAAGAAAGGGTTCGAAGTTGAATTACTCTTCACAGTTCCGAAGGACAGACTGGGTTCATGGGTCAACCTATGCCTCGATAACAAGAATCGTATCATCGCCAGCGATCAATTTGGCGGTCTTTACCGTTTCAAGGTACCCGCAAAAGGAAAGACCCTTAAGGAAAGTGACATCGAAAAAGTTCCCGCCAAAATCCGTGCTGCCAATGGACTGCTTTGGGCTTTTGATAGCCTGTATGTTGCAGTGAACGATTACGAGAAGAAGATGGAGAGCGGTGTCTACAGACTCACTGACTCCAACGGAGACGACCAGCTTGATAAAGTTGAAAAACTTCGGGGCATGCAGGCACGGGGTGACCACGGCGTGCATGCTCTTATTTTGAGTCCTGATAAAAAGTCCATTTATCTAATAACAGGAAACAACACCACTCCGGTGGAAGCAAATCGTTCCCGTGTGCCGATGGACTGGGGAGAGGATCACCTTCTTCCTCGCATGCCCGACGGGCGTGGGCATAATCGAGATCGTCTAGCCCCTGCCGGTATCATTTACAAAATATCTCCCGATGGAAAGGACTGGGAAATTGTATCTTCCGGCTACAGGAATATTTTTGACGGAGGCTTCAACGCGAATGGGGAACTCTTTACCTACGATGCGGATATGGAATACGATTTCAACACACCTTGGTATCGTCCAACCCGTATTTGTCATGTCACAAGCGGTTCCATGTACGGATGGAGAAACGGAACAGGCAAACGACCTGAATTCTACCCGGACAATTTACCTGCAGTAATTAATATCGGACCTGGCTCTCCAACCGGAGTTACTTTTGGATACGGGGCCAAGTTTCCTACCAAATATCAAAAAGCGATGTACATTTTGGATTGGAGTTGGGGGAAAATCTACGCCGTACATATGAAACCGGACGGAAGCACATATTCCGGAGCGAAGGAAACATTTATTACCGGCAGCCCCTTACCTGTAACTGATGCAATCATTCATCCCGATGATGGCACGATGTACTTCGCAATCGGCGGAAGAAAAGTTCAGTCTGGTCTCTACCGCGTCAGCTATGTTGGTAAAGAAAATACCAAGCCAATTTCGATGAAGCCGCAGGTTAATGAACTCGCGAAACTCCGTCATAAACTCGAAAAGCTTCATGTCGGTGATCATCCAAAAGCTATGGAGTTGGCATGGTCTCACATCGATCATGAGGACCGCTTTATCAGATGGGCTGCGCTAATGGCCATACAGCGCTTACCAATTAAAAAATGGGCAATTAAGGCACTTCAGGAAGAGAATTTTGGCAAACGATCCTACGCATTACTCTCACTTACAAAAGCAGCAGGTATTGATCCTTTTCACAGGAAGGACACGGATCCACCAATCAACCTAGAAATTGGAAATAAAATCTTCAAATCACTACTTGAAATTGATTGGAAAGAATTAAATTTAAGTGAGCAAAATGCCCTCGTTAGAACTTACCAAGTCGCGATGGTACGCTTTGGCAAGCCATCTGCACAAATTGTGCAAAAGATCATTGCTCAACTTGATCCTTATTTCCCGGCTAAAAGCTTCGAGATGAACTGGTTGCTTTGTGAAACACTTGCTTTCCTTGAAGCACCCAAAACAGCTCAAAAGGGAATATCCCTACTGAACAAGGCTACTACGCAAGAAGAGCAAATGGAATATGCCCGGTCACTTCGAACCCTAAAAAATGGATGGACCCACAAACTGAGAACCCAATATTTTAATTGGTTCCTCAAGGCGGCCAATTATCGAGGGGGGGCCAGCTTTACCAAATTTATAGAGTTCATACGGAACGATGCGGTGGCAAGCCTTAGTTCAAAGGAGCAAAAAGACCTTGCCAGCCTGCTTAACAAAAAGGCTGAGATAAAGTCACCTGCAGAAGTTATGGCAGAAGCGATGGCTGGTAGGACATTTGTCAAAAATTGGGGATTGGAAGAACTGAGTAAATTGTCATCCAATGGTCTCACTGGAAGAAGTTTTGAGAGTGGTCGCAAGATGTTTGCTGCGGGGGGATGTTACGCATGCCACCGTTTTGGGAACAAGGGAGGAATGAACGGACCGGACCTGACCGGCTCAGGAGGACGCTATTCACCTCACGATCTGCTCGAGCAAATCATGTATCCCAGCAAGGAGATCAATGAACAATTCGTTCCCACTATGGTTAGCCTTAAAAACGGACAAACCCTGTCTGGAGTGGTGGTTAACCTCAATGGCGACCGCGTCACCTTGAACACAGACCTATACAACCCAAATCAAAGAACCAGTGTGCAAAGAAAAGAGGTTCTAAGCATGGGTCCGTCCTCGGTGTCACCTATGCCTCCAGGCCTGCTTAATATGATGGAACAGGATGAAATCATGGATCTTTTAGCTTACATCCTAAGTGGCGGGGACAATGAGCATTCATTTTTCTCTAATTAATCCGTAATGGAATTCCGTGGCTTAAGCCTGATTTTTTTTGAAACCCTAATTGCCTTTTGTTTAATAACTCAAACACTTGATGCTAAACCCAAGAACCACTTCGAAGTCTCTGAGATAACCTCCACTGTAAGACAAAGCCTGAATCTATCTGGGTTTTACCGAAAATATGTTGTTGTTGGAGGTTTTTCCATCGTGGGTTCACCCAAAGTGTCGGATTTTGCCTTAAAGGAAGCCGCTTATCTCATCGACAAAATGACGATAAAGCATCCCGAATACCTGCAAAAACTTGCAGAAAATAAAGTCCGTTTTTCGATTATGGCCAGAAATGAATTTACCACGGATATTCCCGAGCATTCGGATATGACACCCGCTATATTTTGGGACAAGCGGGCACGTGGGCTTGGAGCAACTCCTGCACGCCCGGCTGTCAGTTGTGGAGAAGAAAAT
>NZKY01000132.1 GCA_002694035.1 Opitutia bacterium | reverse complement strand
TGTTTGGCTCCATTAAATTAGTCAGGCGCTCTAAAAATTTTAAACTAATATAATTTCGATTTGCAAAATTATCACTTAACTGAAGTAACTGCATTCGTTGCGATATTAGACTTTTTAAATGACTGATTGCCTGGTCAGCTTGTAGATTGGAATTGGGTAGTAGCTGAGAAATCTGTTGTTGCAACTGATGGTCTGCGTGGGTGATGAGTTGCTGTTTTGTTTTGATTCGAAGATAGGAATTTCCTCCGAGTGATCCAAGAAAAATGATTGAAAGTAAGATGACTGCAGCAAGTCCAAGCCTATTCTGTTTAACAAATCTTTGGACAGGCGTTCCTTGTGAAAAGTGAGATAATGGATGCCGATCAAGAAAATTAGGGAAGCGCTTTGGCATGTCACCTAATATGCCCCAAGGGTTCCGATCAGAATTTTCGTCAGTTCCCCTTATTCTAATATTACTATCAATCATGTCTAATGATTGTTCGCCATTAATTACTTTTGTTTCAGCCGTTGCACTGGTCTGAAGCTGGTTCAGTGATGACTGTGAGTCATCTCCTTGTGAAATTTGTTGATCAACATGGTTAGTTTTTAGTGAGACTCTCTGGTTCTGCCAATTAAACAAACTTGCAAACACACCATGGAAAGAAATAGAAATGTTTGAGTAATCCTCAACGTTGCTTTTTAGGAATAAATTTATTTGTGAACACAACCATACTAATTCATTTTTAATCGGCCTTAAATTTTCTGTATTATCAGCAAGCCTCTCTCTTAGTTCGATGGAATTTTGTTCCTCACTTTGACGGTAATGATTTTCAACAACTTCAAAAATACGATTAGGGAAAGACTTTACTGTAAATGGATCACCCTTATAAAGTACTGAAACAAAGCACTCATCAACTCCAACGTAAACCTGGAAACAATTACCAACCTTCCAATCATGTGGGAGTAACCCAGCAAGCAGACTTGCAGAACTTAAAATTCCCTGAAGCTCCCAATTTTTCTTCGCACAGAAATCAACCAGAAAATCTCTTTTATCTTTTGCAACTAACTGAACAAGCGCTTTTGCTTGGCCGTTCTCAACTAGTTTTACTTGATAAGTGTAATGATAGTCTTCAAGGTGACCTAAGATCTCATTTCCAAGCTCAAAAGGGAGAACTTGTTTGATTTTTCTAATATCTTGAAAAGGAAAGACTAGGGTTCGAAATGTGATTTCTTCAGAAGGAAGTACAAATAAAACTCTGTTATCCTTGAATGGATGAGAATCTATGTAGTCATTTACGTTTTTGTCAAACTTCTCAAGGATTGTGGCCTCAGCGTCACTGCCACTTCCTTTAAGAAAAAAAAACTGGCTATCAAGCCTAGTCAACAAATTGATCTCGGATCCACGTCTTTCAACATAGTTTGCTTCTATACATCCAGGATGTGTTGAAAGGACGTAGGTGCGCCTGTCCATATTTTCAATCCTGAGAAGAAGGTGGTTTTGGTGAATAACCCAAAATATCAAATTCCATCAGGCGATGAAGAGTGTCAGCTCTGGTTAACCTGAGTTCTACTTTATCTCCTGCTTCAAGTATTCTTTTTGTTCTGCGGCCCTGTAAAACTAAATTAATTTCATCAAAGATGTAGTTGTCATCTTGAAGTGCCTCAACGGGTATGAACCAATCAATCTCGTGGGGAAGTAGTTCAACTCGGAATCCATTATTTTCTGTAGAGACAATTTGCCCCTCCATAGTTTGGCCAATGAATTTTTCCATAAAGTTGACCTTCATTAAATTTATGCTCTCTGATTCAGCTTTCTCAGCTCTCCTCTCCTGCTCGGAGAGATACTCGGCCATTAGCATGGATGGATTTGAATTTGGAGATGGCTTGATACCCAGTTTTGCGTGTAGTTCGTGTTTAAGAGCTCTGTGTGTAACGAGATCTGGATATCGTCGGATTGGTGAAGTGAAGTGAGAGTAATATTTCGCTCCTAACCCAAAGTGTCCCTGATTATCAGTCTCATAGGTGGCTAGTGCCATACTCCTCAACAATATAATTTGGAGTTGGTTTTTATTTGTCAGATTTTCAATCGACTCTAAGACCTTGTTGAATTGTCCCGAATCGCTAAGGGAATTTGGGGAAACTGGAATATCGAAACGTTGGAAGACCTTCTTGAGTCTTTCTAGTTTCGATAGATCAGGTGAGCCATGCACTCTGTACAAAGCTGGTAGCCGATTTCCAGTGCAGTGTTTTGCTACGGTTTCATTAGCCTCCAGCATAAACTGTTCAATCAGTTTCATGGATGATGACTGGAATTTTTTGGAAACACCCACCATCAGGTTTTGATTATCCAGTTCAATCTGTTGCTCGGCGAAATTAAAATTAATTGCCCCCCTTTTGGTTCTCTTTTCCTGAAGAACCTTTGCAACCTCATTCATGAGGATCAGATTGTCGAGAATTTCTTTCTTTCTGATTGTTCTAGTTTGACCGGTGTCCAGAAACTCAGCCACATCATCATAGACTAAACGAGCTCGACTTCGAATCACGCTTTCGTAAATTCGGTAACTTTGTACCCAACCTGTGGAATCGATGAGCATTTCACAGGTTAAGGTAAACCGGTTGACATCAGGCTTTAGACTGCACAAGTTATTAGAAAGATTTTCTGGAAGCATTGGAATCGCATGAGTTGGGAAATAAACACTCGTTCCCCTGAGATATGCTTCTTGATCAATAGTGCTGCCTGGCCGAACGTAATGAGCAACGTCTGCAATTGCTACATACACCTGCCAAGACCCATCCCCGTTTGATTTAGCAAAAACAGCGTCGTCAAAGTCACGAGCTGTTTTGCCATCGATAGTGACAAACCCCAAATTTCTTTGATCCACTCTAGAAGTGGAGGCATCATAAACAACTCGACTCGAGAAAGCTTCAGCTTCTTCCTGTGTCTCGACCGGAAATTCGGATCGAATCTGATTTTCTGTTAGGATGAGGTTAAAACCCAAATTTTCACGAATTTCTTTGCTTACAGGTTGGAGGACCTTGGCATAAAGTTCATTGTCATCTCCATGTTGAGAGAGCAACTCTACTTCAACTAAAGTTCCTGACTCGACAGTTGATTGGTCATCTTCCTTAAGTATTACTAATGGAGGGACACCATTTCTTTGATTAATTGGTATCGCCAGCGTAGTACGCCGCCCACGAACTAATTTTGCCAGCATTTTGCTGGTTGAACGTTGAAGGATTTTCTGAACGTATCCTCGCGAGCGATCATTACCAGGTTTTGTAAAGGCTCGAACCTCAACTAAGTCGCCATCCATAGCCCCATTCTGGTCCCCCTGCGGTATGAAAACATCACTCTTACCCTTGCCAATATTGACAAAACCAAACCCTTTACTTGTAGCGATGAATCTGCCCTCAAGGATGTTGGCTTCTCTGATTGATGCCTTTTTAGAACGCCTAAGCCTTGGATTTTCAAAGGATTTTTTCTTTTCATGTTGATGCCCTGTTCGCAGGTCGCTATGAGCAAAAAGGTTCCCCTTTTGCAGAATTAACTTTTTGAGCACTAGTTTCCTGAGAATTGATTTTACCTTGGGACCTTGATCTTTGCTGACCTTCAATTGCTCTCTGATCGCTCTTGGAGACATCCAAGAGCCTCCTGAACGGAGCACATTTAAGATTGAACTTTTTTTGATTTTCATGGTTGTCGTTCCAAGGAACACTTAGGTATTTATGAAAAATTTAGTAATCTTAAACTTTTGATCAAATCCACTGTGTCAAGCAAATTCAGATCTATACATAAGCAAGGCCTTGGCCATGTGGTACTTTGGAAAAACTTGGGGTAAGGGGTAGCAGGAATAATGATTACGTTCTCCTCAGGGATTCAACCTACCAGTTTGTGGCAACGTGCTGGCAGGTTTCACTTTGACACCATTTTGATTTGCGCACTCCTGTTTCTGTTAGCTTGGGGCACCATCATGATCTACAGCACAAGCGCGGTTTACGCAGGATTACGATATGACAACAGTTACTATTATCTTCAAAGACATCTGATTCATGTCATTTTGGGATTTGGAGTTATTACAATAGCAACCCTGACTCCTTACCAAAGATGGAGAGATTGGCTCCCATTGATGATGCTAATCATGTTAGCAATGCTGGTGATGGTATTGATCCCAGGAATCGGGCATGAAGTCAAAGGGGGCAGGAGATGGTTACGAATAGCTGGGTTTGGATTTCAGCCAGCAGAACTGATGAAAGTCGTACTAATTGTGTACCTTGCTTCATATCTGGAGCGGAAACGACCATTGATCCAGTCTTTTAATCGTGGTATTGGCCCATGTATCCTTGTGAGTGGTTTCTACATGCTGTTAATTCTGCTACAACCAGATTTTGGAACAGTAGTATTGCTTGCAACGATAGTGCTGATGATGCTTTTCGTTGGAGGATGTAAGATTTGGCACTTGATT
>NZKY01000131.1 GCA_002694035.1 Opitutia bacterium | reverse complement strand
TACATACCTGGTGGTTCGATATCCCGCATGATCGCTTTGATGAAATCCATTACACAATGATGGGTTACTATAAACTTATAGTGATTTTATTTAATGTGACTCCGTATCTGGTGCTCAGATTCGTTAAATTCAGTTCTCCAGCAAACAGCGGAAAGGAATAACTAGGCAATTTTTATGTGGAGATTGGTTTCTCTGCTGTTGGTTAAAGAATAGTAACCAGGGTTTTATTAACATACTGTTTTTGCTTGTTAATAACTGCCCTGAAGTTTATTAAATACCCTCCAACCTTTCATACCCCCCCACAATCAAAATACCCTTATTATGAACCCTGAAGACGAAGTCTTTAAAAATTTCCTTGTGGAAATGGGTGAGAAGTTGGAAGAGCTGGAAAATGGATTAGCAGAGCTTGAAGAAGGTTTTTCACAGGATGTGGTTAATAAACTTTTTCGGGCTGTTCATACAATTAAAGGGGGAGGGGGATTTTTTGGACTTACTAAGGTATCCGAACTTTCTCATGTTTTTGAAGATGTTTTGATGAAAGTCAGGGAAGGTGACCTTCCCTTTTCGGATCGTATGATCGGACCTTTCTATTCCGCATGTGATGCCCTTAAGGAAATGCATGAAGCTGATGATTATGGAAATAATTCGGATATCATTAAGTTATGTTCCGAATTAAGGTCGATTGAGAGAGCAATAGGTTCTGAAGAGGTTCCTTCTTCTTCCACTATTGAAGTTAACTCTGAGGAAACAAAAGCTGAGGAAAATCCTCCGCCTAATGAAGATTTTTCTAGTGAATTCCCGGATGTGTCAGTGCCCGAGGATATTTCCCCAGAACCCAAACAAAAAGAGGTGAAAGCTCCTGCCGAAAAGCCCGACTCAAAACCAGTTGTTTCACGGTTGGACAAATCAGGAAATCAGAATGAGACCATCCGGGTAAAAGTTGATTTGCTCAATAAACTCATGGAACTGACCGGTGAAATCGTTTTGGGTAGAAACCAGTTGCTAAGGCAGTTTGCAGAGATGGATGACAAATCCAATTTGGTGGCTATGGCTCACATGATTTCTGATCTGCAACAACTTGTTTTACAAACTCGAATGCAGCCTATCGGAGGTACTTTTACCAAATTCAAAAGAATCGTTCGTGACCTCGCCAAGCAGTTGGACAAGCCTATAAATTTGGTTATCAAGGGAGAGGATACAGAACTAGATCGAAGCATTATCGAGTCACTTTCTGATCCTCTGACTCACTTGATCAGAAATTGTGCCGACCATGGACTGGAAGACCCATCTAAGAGAATTGAACAGGGTAAGGACAGGGTAGGAACTGTTTGGTTGCAAGCTCGGCATGAAGGTGGCCAGGTAGTGATTACGGTTGAGGATGACGGAAAAGGAATTGATGCCGAAAAAGTGAAGGCTAAAGCAATCGCAAACAAAGTAATTTCACAGGCTGAATCAGAAACGATGGGTGAGAATGAAGCGGCCAAACTTATCTTTCATCCGGGATTGTCTACAGCTGATGAGGTTACAAGCCTATCCGGACGAGGTGTGGGAATGGATGTGGTCAAGTCCACTTTTGAAAAGCTTGGAGGTGCCATTGATCTAGAAACGAATTTGGGTTCAGGTACTAAAGTTATCATTCATTTACCAACGACTTTGACCATAATGTCATCCTTGATTGTTAGGATTGAAGGCGATCGTTATGCAGTACCTCATTCAGAGTTGAAGGAAGTAATTTTAGTTCGTCCGGAAGATGAGGTACAAATCGAAAAAATTAGAGATCGTGAGGTGTATCGACTCCGAGGAAATTTAATTCCAATTCTATCAATGGAGGAGATTACAGGTGTATCAAAGGAAGGGAAAGATCAGTCAGAAAATGTAGTTGAAAATAAAGAAGTTCTTTTCCTTGTTCTTCATTCAGGGCTCAATCAGTTTGGACTCCTGATCGATTCGATTGATCATACGGAAGAAATTGTGGTTAAACCTTTGGCACAAATTCTGAGCAGTCATACATTTTATGCGGGTAGTTCAATCTTAGGAGATAGTGATGTCGCAATGGTTTTGAGTGCAAATGGAATCTGCCAGAGTCATAAGCTTCATATCCATGATTTGGAGACCAGTTTACAAACCACAAAATCTTTAGCCGAAATGCAAATTTTGGATATGCAGGAAAAACAGGATTTACTTGTTTTTCGTTATTCACAGAACGAACAACTTGCAATTCCACTTTCCTTGGTTTTTAAGGTCGAGCAAATTGAGGTTGGGCAGATTCAGAAGGTTTCTGAAAACCATTTTATAAATTTGGAGGGTAAGAATATTCTTCTCCTTTACCTAGATAAATATTTAACCCTGGAGCCACTTCAAGAGGATTTGGAAACTTTTTATATTATCACACCAAAGATTAAGGATTTTGAGGTCGGAATTGTGGCCTCTTCTATTGAGGAGTCTGTTCATACTAGATTGAACCTCGACAGTCCTCCGATTAATGAAAACGCAATTCTAGGAATCACTACTATTCGTGAGAAAATTACTTTTCTTGTGGATCTTTTTAGTTTAGCTGAACAAGTTTCACCTGAACGTTTTAAAAGGACTGATTTAGAGGGTAGACCTGAAAAAGATCGATTATTAGTCGTCGAAGATACTCCATTTTTTAGAGACTTGGAGAAAACATACTTTGAATCAGTAGGATTTCGGGTGACACTGGCAAATAATGGACAGGAAGCACTTGATTTGCTAATGGAACGACCAGGATATTACAATCTTGTGGTATCCGATATAGTTATGCCAGTGATGGATGGGTATGAGCTGGTTAAGAGCATGAAGTCGAGCGAAAAGTTGGCTCGGATTCCGGTCGTTGCACTCACCTCTTTTACCGAGGAGGAAAGCAGAGATAAAGCGTTGTCGGCTGGTTTTGATGGTTATGCCATCAAGACGAACAAAGAAAACATTCTACGTTCAGTAGAACATTTTTTAGTGGAGGAGTAATCAATGTTATATTCAACCTTTTATCTTGGTGAAACTCAAATGGCAGTTCCAATACCATGTATTTTGGAAATCGGTCGATCTTTCAAATTTCATCCGGTTCGTGGGGCACCAGAAGTAATTGAAGGTTTAATTAATTTACGGGGCAAGGTTGTAACTATTGTAAACCTGGGTCTTGCGTTCGAGGAATCTAAAATCGAATCTACTGACGAATCCAGAATTTTCATATTTAAGAATAATTCTGAACTTAAGGAAGTGGCAGATTCTGATCTGGTTATGGAAACCGCTCCTGATAATATCGGTATTCATGTCGATCGAATTTCTGATGTAATCAGAGTTGAGCATGAAGAATTACAGGCTGTTCCGGCTAATATGGTTCATCCTTTTTATAAACATGTGGTTCGTCGTGGTGATGGATTTATCATCATTCTTGAACCTGCTAAGATTTTAAACCTTCACGAAACCCCTGATCTTTTATCATGAGCGAGGCAAAAAATATTAAATTCAACATCTATAATCCTATCATTACCTATGAGCACCGTGCTGCATACGATATGATTGTGAGTCATTTGCAGGAGATCTTTCCAATTTGTAATCAGGGAAAGTGTAAGGCTCTTGAAGTCAGCGATGATCCTCAAAAGCAAAAGCAAATTAATGATTTAATGGAAAAAGTTGAATTCTTTTCCAACAGTTTGATTACCATCACTAAAGTTTTCTTCGATCAACTCTATCGGGCAAAACAAACTTCTTCCCAGTCGATTTCTCAATCGACCGCAATGATTAAGATCGACATGATTGAGAGGAATTTATTGGAAAGAACATGTGATGTTCGATGGTGGGCATTGGAAAAAGCCTTTTGGCAATGCATTACTTTATCAAACAAATCCAAAACCTCTGCCAAAACAAAATCGAACAGTTCAAATAGCAAGGCACTTCCAGAGGCGGTTGAACTCGCCTGCACTCGTCTGGAAGACATTCGTAACTCCTACACTTTGTATCGCGATCTGGTAATTGCAGATACTAATGGAGTGATTATTGCCAACTCCAATGCAGATCGACGTTCCAAAGTCATAGGGATGAATGTATCTAAGGAAGAGTGGTTTCAGAAAGCATTGGAAACCAAAGACGGAACTGAATACTTCGTTCAGGATGTTTCCAATTCGGAACTGGAAGACATCGAAGCGTTGATATACTCAACCGCTCTCAGAGCTGATGGAGATGAGCAGGGAGAAGTAATTGGAGCCATGGGTGTATTATTTGATTTTCAGGGAGAATCCCAAATAATTTTAAATGATTATCTTCCTAAGGATTCGGATGAACAAACCTTGGAAGGCTGGTTCTCGTTCTTTACCAATAAAGATGGAAAGGTAATTTGTTCGAGTGATGAGAATTTTATACCAAGTGGAGAGATCGCAGATCTGCCACGTAATCACCGCAATCTTTCAAGCGCGGGCGAAGTAATCGTTTCGACCGGTGCGGTTTGTGGGAATCGTTCATTAATTGTTTCTCACAAAAGTAAGGGATTTGACGATTACAAGGGATTAGGATGGACAAGCCATTTGGTTCTTCCGGAATCAGCCATGTTTGAAAGATCTATCACCAATGAGGATTATGGCATATCACCTCAGGAGTTGATGAATTCAAAATTAATTCCGGAAAAAAATCAGCAAACTTATCGCGAGATTCAAAGAAATAAGGGCGATATTCAGCTGATTTCGATTAATGGAATCATTCTGGCAACAGATTTAGGTAAAGCGGGAACCAGTTTTATTCCGATTTTTGATCAGATTACGACCACAGGAAATTCTACTACCGGAAAAATGGAAGAGCTATTATCCGAAATGTCATCGGATATGCTTGAACAAAATCTCAAGGCTTTGGAAAACTTCAGTAAGCAAGCGATCGATCTAATAGACCGAAATTTGTTTGAGCGTGCTGCTGATGTCAGGTGGTGGTCAACAGATCATGCCTTTTGGGAAGCTTTGCAGGAAGGATCGGATGAAAAATTTGATGAGGCGGCAAAAAGGCTTGGAATCATAAATGCATCTTACACCATGTATCGTGACTTAGTAATTGCAGATTCCAATGGTAGAATAGTCGCAAATTCGAAATCTGAAAATCGTGATAAACTAAAGCGAATGAATGTTTCCGAGCAATCCTGGTTTCGTCAGGGCATGCAAATTTCCAGATCTGTTCAATTCGGTGTACAGGATGTTTGCGATAGTGATTTGGAAAATGAGGAAACCTCTTTGATTTACTGTGGTGGAATATTGGAGGACGGTCAGCGAGAAGGAAAGGTATTGGGCGTATTAGGTATTTTCTTTGATTGGGAAAATTTAGTTTTCCCAATCCTTGAAGGATGTTTGCCAAGAATTAAAGGAGAGGTTGTAGATGGTGGTGCTGCTTTTTATGTAAACGAGGAGCATAAGGTAATTGCTACAACAGATTCAGAAAACTTTAAGATTGGTCAGGTGGTTAATTTACCTACAGAAAATCTGAATTTGGATGCAGGTGAATCCGCCTCTGGGATATTTTCGGCCAACCAGAAGAAATACATTATCGGTTCGTCAAGAACTCAAGGATATCGAGAGTACAAAGGATTAGGTTGGACTGCTCATGTCGTACGTCCAATCGATTGATTTTTTGCCTAATCATCTCTCTCAATGAGTAAAAGGGTGCTTGTAGCCTCGACCATCGGGGCGGTTGCTAAAAGTCTTGGGAACCTCTGTGAAAATCATGGCGGTCATGTGACCTATTTTGAGCAGGGGAAGAGTTTACTAAAGCAATTAATTGACGGGAAACATGAGGTTTTGATGGTGGAACTTAATTTCATAGAGGGAGAACATCGGGATTTGATAACTCGTATTCGAGCAAAAAAACAACTTCAGGATTTATTTGTTGTCGTTTATGCACCAGCTGAAATGAGTAAACAGGAACAAGCAAGAGCAAACGGAGTCAATGCGGTGCTTACTGCTCCTTTTACAGACTATAAGATTGTTTCTCTGTTCAAGCGGGCTTTTGCTCTTCCCAAACAATGTTTATTCATAAGTTCTTGCTCCCATGAGGAATTCTCTGCCGCATTGACGACCATGGGATATGATTTTAAACAAATCCTTTCAGCTAAGGAGGCACTTGAAGACAATTCTCCTCAAGTACCTGATTTCATTGTGGTGGATTACAACCTTTCGGATATGAAGGGGATTGAATTTGTCGAAAGAGCAAAGGAATGTAATCGTTTGCAAAAGGTTCCGATATTAATGGCTTACAATGGTCGGGAAGCAGGGGAGATCGAAGAAATTTTAAAGGCTGGGATTACAGATGTCATTCTTTCGCCTTTCGCTTCGGCCCAGAATATAAAACGTATTCAGGATAAGTTTCCCTTACCGCCACGTGGAAGAAGACTTCGTGCTCTTGTGGTGGATGACAGCCCGACTATTCGTGATTTGATTGCAAGCATGTTCAAGGAATTGGATTATCAAGTTGAAACTGCGGAGAATGGTTTTGAGGGATACAAAGCTGTTCAACGCATTAAGCCCGATATTATAACCTCAGATTATGACATGCCTGTTCTTAATGGCTGGGAATTTTGCACAGAAGTTCGGGATCATGAGGACTACAAAGATATTCCGATAATCATGATTACAACTAGGGCCACTGAAATGGACTTAAAAAAAGGAGAAATTCTTGGTGTATCTGCATATCTTGCAAAGCCCTTTGCCAAGGATACCTTAAAAGCTGCCGTAGATACCGCAATTTCTAATGCTCGAAATAAGAAAGAACAGGAAACTATAGCTAAGTTTGTTGCGGCTGATACTTTGAATGCAGTAAGCAGCATGGTGGACGAACAACAGGATGCGGGAAAAGGTGAATCCAAGCAAATTACAGTTCTTTTTTCTGATATTTGTGCATTCTCATCTAAATGTGAAAGATTTTCTGCCCGAAAAATCATCAATCTTCTCAATACTTATTTTGATTTGATGGTGGAAGTCCTGACACAGAACAATGCGATTATAGATAAGTTTATCGGTGACGCAATTGTGGCTCGTTTCGATTCGGGTGACCCTGCCAGTGATGCTCTTGATGCGGTTCGTGGAGCTTGGGGTATGTGCCGTGAATTAGAACGATTTAATTTAGATTCTTTTGAGGAAGTTCAAAGTCGTATAGGTATTAATAGTGGCGAGGTAATTCTCGGAAATCTAGGATGTCAAAAACATAGGTTGGAATATGCGATGATTGGAGACAATGTGAATATTGGACAACGTCTTGAAAGTAGTGCTCCAAAACAAGGGGTTATGATTTCCGAATCTACCTACGAATTAGTAAAAGATCATGTTTTAGTGGGAGAAAGGCAGGAAATTGAAGTAAAGGGTAAAGACGAAAAAGTGGCTGCCTATGTCTTGGAGGGCTTGGTTTAAATTTTTTTGGAACTTTTATCCATGTGCGTCGGCATGTTGAACGCTTGGATCGGCATCAAATGAGGGAGTGATATTTTGCATGTCTTCCTTATTGCCGAGACAGTAAACCAAATCTCCAGGCTCAAAATTAACATCTGCCAATCGGTGGACCAAAAGGGATTCTTTTCTTCGAATGGCAAGAATAGAGACGCCCG
>NZKY01000130.1 GCA_002694035.1 Opitutia bacterium | reverse complement strand
ATTGTAGGAGCACCACTTAGGTCTGGCAAATCTTCGGTCTTAACATTTTCGTTTCTTACTGTACCAGCGTCAATAGCCACAGTAACTTTAGCTGGTAACTCTTTTACCTCATCGTTGACTTTAACCAAGTCAAGCACGGCTTCATCAATAAATCCCTCACCGCCTCGATCAGTAAAACTAAAACCAAGGTCAATTATCTGACTATCAACAGTAATCGAGATTACCAATCGTTCACCCTCAACTTGCTCGGATATAGTTAAGTTGGGAAAATCTCCAGTAGGATAGCTTCCGTCAGAAGAAGAGTTTGAATAATCGAGCGTAAGACCATCCGAGCTTATAACTAATGTCGGATTGAAACTAATTGTCTGCCCCGACAACCCAGAGTTGCCAACTGAGCTAGGTGCTGCTGCAACAACTGCCGTTTGTGAAACTACAGCTGTAGTTACAGTGTTTTCGTCATCCACAAGACAACCAGTAAAAAATAAAATAATAAATGATAACAGACTTAAAATAATTTTCATATCTTGTAGTAAAAATTTTGAAGAATTTTGGTTAATTTGAGATATCTCATTTCAAATTCTCCAAAAAATATTTTTAGTCAATGTTATTTTTTTATCTAAAAATAAAACTTATCCTATTGAAAGTTGAATTTTTTGAAACAGTAGTTATTGAATATTCAAAATATGTAGTATAAACATATTCCAATTTTATTGATCAAAAAAGACTATCAATTGTTACAAGTAAAATTACCTTTGCAACTTGTATCTAACTATAAAAGAAACTCAAGTATCAAGACTACAATGAGATGGTTAATCTATTCTTTTATAATTTTAATAGTAAGTTGCTCGGCACCCGACTTGGAACAAAAAGAAGTTTTAGAGAAAGCTAAGAAAGAAGCCATTGAACTTTCTAGTTTAACCAAGGAGTTCATGTATGGAATGATGTGGCTTTATGTCGATGAAAATAATAATACCTTTAGTGGATGGGTTAAGGAATCCTATCCTGATAAAAACTACAAAACTTTAGGCTATCTAAAAAATGGTCAAAAAGAAGGGACATGGCTTGGCTGGCATAAAAATGGAAAAAAAAAATTCAAGCAGGGATGGGAAAAAGGTAATTATCATGGAGTTTTCAATGTTTGGTATGATAATGGAAATGTACAGGTAAATGGACAAACCAAGGAGGGTGAAGTGGATGGGTCTTGGAAACAATTTTATCGGAATGGGAATAAGAATTATATTTCAGAAAACAAAATTGGTAAATTAATCGCAAAAAAAGTATGGAGGAGCGATGGTAAAAGGTGTCACCAATCTGAAGTGGTTAATGGAAACGGGACATTCTTCGAATATGATGAAAATGGAACTCACATTAAGACTCTGACTTTTCGAAATGGTATTCTTTTTAAGGAATTAATCCCGAAGTGATGGTAACTCTCGAGTAACCTCCATGCCATCTTCGTAAAATACACTTGGCATTGCATTGCCAGAAGAATCAAAAATAATCCATTCTCCATCCTGCTTACCATTAGAATATTTACCTTTCAGGCGAAGCACACCATTTTCGTGCCAACCAAGGAATTCACCCTCCAAACGATCATCAAGGTAAAAACATTTCTCTTTTAATTGTCCATTGGGAAACCATGAAAGAGATTTTCCATTTTTCACACCATTTGTAAAATTGGTTTGATTTTTTTGTGTCTTGTCGTCGTGCCATTCAATCACCAAGCCATTCTTGGGTGAGAGTTTAGATGGAATAATTAATGGATTATCATCATTTAAATTAACTGAAAATCTTGGTAATGTGATATTGTTTTCGGAAGCTACACCCTCCGCTGCATCTTCAAGTTCAGGGCTATCGCTTTCTGGTTTAGGTTCCTGAATTTCTCCGCATCCGAATAAAAATATTAATAAAAAAAATTTGAACACATTGACCTAACTAGCAAAGATTTTCGAACAGTCAATGATAGCTAGGATTTGATAGCTCTTTTATTTCAGAATTATAATATAGCGAATCTTAACTTTTTAATATCAGAATTCTCACGCTCCATCGACTTACTGAAAAGGATAGTGCGTTGTCAAATGAATCTTTATGATGTGGTTGTGTGTAAAAGTCTGTAGCTCCGGCAGCTCCTTCTCCTCCATACTGCGGAGAATCTGAATCAAAGATTACACGCCATTCGCCAGAATGCGGACAGCCCCAATCACGGTGCCTTAATTGATCTGAAAAATTACATGCCACTAAAATAGTTTCTTCAGGTCTTTCACCAAATCGTAAATAAGATAAAGTCTGACCATCTTTATCATTACAGTCGATCCATCTAAATTTATCTCTTTGATGATCATACTTACTCCATGCATGATGATTTTTATACAAATGATTTAAATCCGCGACCATTTGTTGAAGTCCGGAATGAAGAGGAAAATTCAACAGTTCCCAATCTAATTGGTTGTCGTAATCCCACTCTTTCCACTGCCCAATCTCGCCACCCATAAAAAGAGTCTTTTTCCCTGGCCAGGTCCATTGAAAAGCAAGCAATGCCCTTAAGTTTATCAAGCGATCATTTTCATTCCCCATCCCCATTTTATTAGCCAAAGAACCTTTTCCATGAACAACTTCATCATGCGAAAAGGCCTGAATGAAATTTTCAGAATCTTGATAGGTGGCTCCGAAAGTTAATTTATCATGAATTTCAGAACGACTTGTTGAACCTGATTGAAAATAAGTTAATACATCATGCATCCAACCCATATTCCATTTAAAATCGAAGCCCAATCCGTTATTACTCGGAGATTGTGTGATTTTGGGAAATGCAGTGGACTCTTCCGCTATCGTTACAGTGTCCGGATATTCTTCATGTACCGCCTGATTAAATTCCTTAATAAACTGAATTGCTTCCAAATTTTCCTTGCCACCCAATTTGTTAGGAATCCACTGACCCTGACTCCTTCCATAATCCAAGTATAGCATGGATGCCACGGCGTCTACCCGGAAACCATCAACTCCAAATCGATCCAACCAACTTATGGCACTACCTATCAAAAAACTTCTTACTTCAGACCTTCCATAATTAAAAATCAATGTATCCCACTCCGCATGTTTTCCCTGCCTTGGATCTTCATGCTCAAATAAACAAGTTCCATCAAATCGCCCGAGTGCAAATTCATCACTGGGAAAATGGGCAGGTACCCAGTCAATGATCACTCCGATGCCTTCTTCTTTCAGAGCATTAACCAAGACTTGAAATTCTTCCGGAGTACCATATCTATGCGTGGGTGCATAAAAACCAGTTACCTGGTAACCCCATGAAGGCCCGTAAGGATATTCACTAAGAGGAAGAAATTCAACATGAGTAAAACCCATTTCTTTTAAATATTTGGGTAATTCATCAGCTAGTTCCAGATAACTTAATGATCTGAGTTCACCAGACTTATGCTTCCATGACCCCAGGTGCATCTCGTATATTGAAATGGGCAAAGTTCGTGGATTTTTATAATCTCTTTTTTCCACCTCGCTTATTGAAAAATCCCTATTTTCTATAAAAGATGCATTCCCGGGCGGAGGCTCGAACCTAAGCCCGAAAGGATCAGTCTTCTCACGTAAAACATTATCAAAACCCAATACTCTGTACTTATATTTTTGCCCAACTTTTGCACCAGGCACGAAGATTTCCCTACATCCGGAATTACCAAGGGAGCGCATGGGAAGTGAATTAAAACGCCACTCATTAAAATCACCAACTAAATGAACACTCTTTGCGGATGGTGCCCAGAGAACAAATGAAACTCCTTCCACTCCATTTTGAAAACAAGGAAAAGAACCAAGTTTTTCGAAGGGTCGACGATCTGAACCCGCACTGAATTTAAAGAGTCTTTCTTTATGAATGGATGGTTGAAAAAAGAAAGGATCCAACCACTCGAATTCTTGACCACCTCGAACGGATTTAAAAGAGTAAGCAAAAATTCTGTTCGTGTCTTTAATAACGCCTTCAAAAAAACCGTCGGGGTGAATCTTATTTAATAATGTCTGGTTGCCATTCTCATGATTAATAATCAATAATTCATCTGCACTTGGATCAATAGCTCGAGCAACCACCCCCTTACTGGTTCCTAATGGATGCAAGCCCAAGAGTTCATGCGGATCACCAAGTTGGCCGGAAATGCATAAATTCAATTCTTTTTCTGTTAAAATCATCCCGATTGACTTTATTCAGAAACCACCGAGGAAAAACCCTTCAAAAAGGGATTCATAAAGAGATAAATTTCTTTCTTGTTAATAGTTCTTATCTTCTCATCTTAGAAACGAAGTGAAAACCTTTTTTTTTCTAATTTCCTTCATCCTTTCCTTTACATTTTTGCACGCTCAGAATGGAGTTCTTTCTTCATCCTCTAAAGTAATACTCGAGTCTGATAATGATGTCTATTATGATGAAAAACTACTCAGACTCGTGGCATCTGGAAACGCTCGCTTGGAAAATGGAAGTCTTCTTCTTACTGCAGACCGAATCGAATTTGATCAGAACCGAAGCCTTGCATCTGCGAATGGAAAGGTAATTTTAACGGACGGTGATTTTCGGATTTTAGCAAAAGATTTAGAGATATCCCTCCAAACTGGAGACTTCAATGCATCTGAAATTAAAACGATGCTGTACCCCGTTGCCTTAAAAGCAAAAAAAATTGAAAGAGAAAATTTTATTATTCACGGAATTGACTCCTCGTTATATTTCCTAGAGGAAGAACCAAATGAACCTAATTTAAATTTTCAAACCATTAAGTTTAACCAAAAAGAAAACACCTTGGAAGCAAGCGGTGTAGTGGTAAAAGTTGGAAATAAATGGGTCGGCCGACTGCCATCCTTTTCAGGAAAAACAAAGCATAGTCCATGGAAGTATAAAGTTCGTGCCGGGAATCAAAATAATTTAGGTTGGTTTCTCGGCATTGGTGGAAAGTGGCAACTTAACCCAACTGTTGAATTCGATATGGAAACTACTGCTTATTCAAAAAGAGGTTGGCTCTTTTCCCCGGGCTT
>NZKY01000020.1 GCA_002694035.1 Opitutia bacterium | reverse complement strand
GCAACAATCTTAGATATGGCTCTATTTCATGATCTTCCACCGGACGGCGAAATGCCAGGAAAGCGAAATTACGAATAAGGATTTCTATTAAAAAGAAAACGGTAATTGCATAGTCAAAATAGTCCAAGATTTGTGTGTATTGATTTGGGATTTCGTAAGAACTGGCACCGGCATAAATTGCTGAAGCGACAATCACAGAAATAACTAGACCAGTAAAAAACTTACTGTCTCGAATACTCAAAAAGAATTCAATAAACCGTCTCATGATAAAGGAGGTCCATTATACATATCTTCTAAAAAAAAACTTAACCCACAAATCATAGAGTAAAAACTCATTTATCATTTTGATTATTCAGACAAAATTGCTGTTCCCGAATACATAATCATCTCATTACTACTTTGTAAGGAATATTGAAGAAGAGCGCCTGCTTCAATATGACTGCTATTACCATAAAGTTCTCCCCACATTTGCTTGCTAATGAGAGTGCTTCCGTTACTGCTATTGGCGAGAGTTGATTCAAAATTAGCTTGTCCTGCAGTTGCACTTGCAGACCAAGTTATCATTCCAGGGGAACCATTAGACATTGTTCCTGGCTGAAAACCTGAACCGCAATAGGAAGAAGGACAATTTTCTACTCCAAGATTTGCTACCGAGATATCGATATCATAATTCCCTGTTCCATCAAAAATGATTGAGCCTGATGCGCCTGCACCCTCTGTCCATTGATAGGAATTCGTAACTCCAGAATCTTCAATTCGAGCAAACACATCAAACATTGCTATCCCTGCTAATGTTGCGGTTCTGCTGACTGGCCAGTCACTCACATCTAATAAATCTCCTGCAAACCAGGTGCCCATATGTACAGCACTCGCTTGATATCCCGGAACATCAAGCTGACTATCACTCATCGCCATGCCCCATACTCCCCAAGTCATATATTCCAATTCAGGCTCAACTGAATTATCACTCATAAAATCACGATCTTTTTCATCTATGGTATTCCAAGTAACAAGCGCTCCGGCATTATCAGTATTGTTATCAGACGATACATTTCCATTATTTAAAAAGCCTTTGTCTGTCTTACCGACATTTTGTCCTTCAAGCATTGCACCAAAAACATTCTTGTTTAAGTATGCTGAAGGAGCCCATTGATCTGCTCCATAATAAGGTTGCGTGATTGAGGCATCCGCACCTCCAAATTTAAAACCTGTTTTATTGATAATGTTCACAAGATTTGCATCTTTTCCGCTAAAAGAACCGGAAGAATGATACCAATCATTAGAATTTAATTGATTCGATTGATTTGAATAAATATTCAAGGAAGTTTGTTCCACCATAACTCTGTCATTTTTATTATCAAACGTCGTTACAGTATTGGCTCTTAAATATTGAGGATGTGGATTAAGTGTATTGTTTGTATCGGTAATGAATAATCCTGTCATCATCCCACTCCAGATATCAGAAGTAGCTACTTGTGCAGACCTCCAACTATCCGTTCCTTTTAGATTTATCGCATCTACAAGGTTGTTGTTAGTATCTCTTTGTTTTTGCTGAACAATCCCCTGATAAAAAGTACCAACTTTGTATTCAGGATTTGTTTCATCGGTTGATTCTGCCATAGAATGCATAACACCCAAATCCATGTCGTTTAGGCATCCTGAAATGAATTTAGAATGACATGGATCATCTGTAGATATTATTGCAGTTGATGGAGCGCCCAAAGTACTAGAGTCAAAACTTTGGCCATCTCCAAAAAAACATCCGTTATCTTTTCCAGATACACAAGCTATAGGGCTTATACCAAAAGTTAATTGTGGACTAGAATCAGTAACAGCAAATTCACCATCGCTTGATGTTGTTCTTCCAGAACGTCTTTTGTAACTCCAAAAATGTTCTCCTTGCATTACTTGGCCTGAATTTAAAGCTGTATATCGGTCTTGACCAATTTGTCCTTCTTCAAAAAATACCTTATCACCAACTTCCGCTATCAAGACTGAAAGCAAACTTTGTTGTGTTTTGTGAGGCCCATCTATCCTTGATGATGTAGCTTCATTACATCGACCATCGCCTCCAGAACCACAGCTCCAATTCATTTGAACAAAAATCCCAGCACCTCTTCCATCAGGATTAAAAACCTGTTGCCATAATGATTGACCTTCTGGAATGACATATTCTTCTCCAGAGTTAGCTCCAGAAAAGCGTTTTGAACTTACTTTTTTGTCTAGAACGTCAGATGCATATGCATAAAGACCATCTAAATCGGCTTCGCCATGCGTTGCAGCAAATTGATTCTGAAGATTAAAAGAAACATTACCCTCAGTACCATATCTTAAATGATTGCCTGATTTTGAATAATCATGGTCTACCAATTGATGAAAATCAAAACGTAAATCTGTTCCATTATTCTTATCTTCCATAAATTCATCTGAGATAAATTGAGGCATGATGGTGTGAACATGTTTGAATCTAACGTCAGAAGAACCAGAAGTTTGTTGCATCTCGTATTTATTTGTATGCAAAACCGGAATTGGAGCGAATGCAATTACTTTTTTATTATCATTTAAAAATGATTTAAGTTGAGAATCTTTATAAACCTCTCCTCCAATAACAATTTCATCAGCATAGGTTGTAGTTGAAACGGCATCTCCTGAATTAAGATTTCCTCCCAATACATTTTGATTGCTATTAGGTCCGTTTTGCTCAAATCCAGAAGCATTGCTCTCAGGAGGTGAGTATGAAAGAGTAGTTGAGGGTTTGTTTAAATGCATCCACATAAACTCTGCTTCTAAACCTACTCTATAAGATTGCTTTATATTTGAGCCTAAGAAAACATTTTCTACTTTGTCGCTTGAGAACTGAGGCACTGCTCTAGTTATGCTTTTAGTACTGCTGTTTCCTTTAGCATCATTCCATGAATAATTAGTTGAACAATTTGCTGAGGAACCAAAGAAATTTGCTGATGAGCCAGAATCAAAACAATACATAGTTCCATTTACCGTTTGGTTGCCTTGGAAATATTTGTTGTACATGTGGTTTACAAAAGCTGGAGAGCCTCCATTCGCTGTGCCATCATCGTAAGTACTTTGAAAAGAAGCAATATTGGAATCACCCGGAGAGTTGAATGAGACGGAGTGAGAATCATGAAAATAAAGCTGAACGTATTCTTTTCCTTCACAAGCTGAGATGTCACCTTCTGATGATGAACAAGTCACATCCTTAGAGAAACCTACAAAAGCATTATTATGAAAATTCCTTGGAAAATGTTGTCCAAACTTTCCATGAACTATTTTAAACTCATCTGTGTTGAAATTTAATTGAACTTCAAAGTTTGCTTCAGCACTTTCTTCATTTGATGCTAGAGTTTTCATGTTATACCAGCCAATGGTTAAGATTTTGCTTTCAGCATTCCAAAGCTGTCTTATTGAAAAATCATTACAGCCATCGCTGTCGCATGTAGCATCTTCGCTATCGTTATAATAATCAGCCCAAAGAGCAAAAATTGAATTGTTTAGATTGCCCTCAAAAGAAGTGCCGGGTTTTCCATAGGCATCTGGATATCTAAGAAAATCAGGAAACTGAACTACATCATTACCATAACTTCCAGGATCATCTAAATATTGCAAAGGTCTACCTCCACCAAAATCAGGTGAAGAGTTACTTGATTGGTTATCAACTCCACTAAATTCTAAGTCATGCCAAGGTTTGTCAGCATCATTGCCTCCGTTTCCGAATGTTAAAAATCCATTTTCATTTACATAAACATGTGTAAAGTTTTTACCGAAGTAAGTAAAAGTTTCCGGTAAAGTAACGATCTCAAATTCTTGATAATTTTCATCGTTTGCTTGACCTAAGTTAAATCCAGCAAACCCTCCTACAGCTCCACTTCCAATGATTTCATTAAATGACCCTGAGCCTCCGGAAATTCCATTTCCGGCGTTAGCGCCGTTCATATCGGAGTTATTTAGAGTATCAGTATTTTCAGATATATTGGACTGAATTACTTTATATCCTGTAAAGAAAGGATCTTCTGTTGATTGAACCATGCTGCCTGAAAGTGCCAGTTCATGAGTCCCGTTG
>NZKY01000129.1 GCA_002694035.1 Opitutia bacterium | reverse complement strand
TTCTACCAAAGCTTTTTCGATTAAACGGTAGAGTTCGTCAAAGGAGAGGCGTGGGGCTGCGCCTTCATCCTCCTCAGCCATCCGCTCGATTAAGCGATCAGCAACGATTCGGGCAGACTCCACCACGAGTTCCCGATTTTTTGGGGTATATATTTCGTTTTCTTCCCTAGATATCATTAGGTTGGTAAGTGCCTCCCCAATGACTTCGGCCACCTCGGCGATATGGAAATCACGATCACCCGCGCCATCCGTTATGCGTACCTTAGGTACTTCAAATCTATTATCACCCAAACCTTCCGCCCAATCAAAACGTGGTTTGCTCTCACTTGGTCTTCCTGCTGCCTTAACAAGCAACTTATCTTCGTCAAAAATCGTGTTACGCATGTAGTATTATTCCTTAGTCCTGCAGTTTAAGAATCAAACTTAGATCTTCTAAAGTTCGTCGTCAGAGACTTCGGATAGAGCAGAGGACTTTTGATATTCAGTAACTCTACCCTCAAAAAAGTTTTGTTCTTTCTTAACATCCATAGTCTCAGCGAGCCATGGAAATGGATTTTCTAGTCCTGGATTAAGTACATTAAGGCCAATGCCATTAAGCCTTCTGTCTGCTATATAGTCTATGTAGCAACAGAATTCATCCGAGCTTAAGCCAACCGAATTGACAGGTAAACAATCCCTTATGAACTCTTTTTCCAAATTAACTGCCTCAATCATGAGATTTGTTAATTCGCTTTTAAATTCATCAGTCCATATCTCGGGATTCTCATCAATCAAAACTCGGAAAAGATTACGAAATAGTTCAATATGATTGGACTCGTCACGCAATGTGTAACGAAACATCTGCCCGACGCCCGGAAATTTATTTTGTCTAGCAAGACTAAGGATCATTCCGAACAGACCGTAAAACTGGGTACCTTCCATACATTGCCCAAAAACAAAAATGTTTTTGGCAAATTCCTGCTTTTGATCTGTTTGAGTAAGATCCATATCTCGGCGCAAACTCTTAGATACTTTAGTAACGAATTCGTTTTTCCTTCGGATGGAATCAACTTGTTCGAACATAGCTTCACATTCGTGGGGATTAATACCCAAGGAACTAATCATGTAAAGCAAACTGTCGGCATGAATATTTTCTTCGTGAGCGTGCCGCCCAAGTACAAGTTTAAGTTCAGGTGCTGTAACTAATTCACGAACAACATGTTGTATGTTATCTCCAACAATTCCCTCTGCTGCTGAAAAATAACCAATGCCCATCATTACAATCCATCGTTCAACATCGCTTAGCTCGGATTTGCTCTTCCACTGCTCCACATCTTTTTGCATTGGTACATCCTCAGGTTCCCAATGATTAGATTTCATTTTTCTGTAAAGATCGTATGCCCATTGGTATTTCAGTGGAAGCAGATTAAAAGTCATGGTATCCCGCCCGTTAATTACTTTTTTCTGCTGATATGCAAGCATTGCTTTTTCCTCGTCTAGAAGGAAAGTTTTGTCGCCAATTTTGAATTCTTTATCCATCGTTTCTGCCCTCGGTTAGTTCTTTGTATTTGTAATGATTTTGTAAAAAAATGTTTTGCTAAAAAAACGAGAAAACAAATGAACGAACAAGATGTATTTTGTTTCCCGCATGTGATGACTTTGCAATTAGAATTGAGAAAAGAAAAGAAAAAAATGAAATTTTGGAAAAAAAATTGTTAATGTAAACACAAGATACGGTATTGAGCGACAAAACTGAGCACAATATGTAGTGTTGTGAATAACTTTTGATGAAAGTCCATAACAACACTTGTCTAGTTACACCAAGGACAAACTCAAGAAAAACATTAATTTTTTAATTTTCCAATAATAAGTTATTCAAACTTATCCATTTCTTATTAACAATGTGACTAAGCTTTAAAAAACAACAAGAAATCAAGGAGCCACGCTCCACAAATATGCACAAAACTACTATTAAATTAAATTTTATTAGCCAATTTTTAAACCTCAAGAAACTCAAATTTAATCCTGTTCAGAATCTCTAAAATAAATCACTTAAATTAAATTTATTCTTTTTTTCGTAACCACGAATGATACTTAAGATGTCTCCGATCAAATATATTGATCCAGTTATCAAAATAGTCTGTTGTTTCTTCAAGTTGGAAAGATAATATGCAGCCTTATCTAAATCAAAATTAATGATTTCACCCTTAAATTTTGAAGGAATTAATGATCGGAGTTCTTTGAAAGTACAACTACGAGGTTGAGAAACCTCAAACAAAACTAAAGAAGAAGCATATTTAGAGACAACCCTAACAATATCCACAGCTCGTTCTTTGCCTAATACACCGAGCCAAATTTGAGGTTTTTCGTTTAATTCGATGAGATTTTGCTCCAGACATTTTGACCCGGCAGAATTGTGACATGCGTCCAAGATCAATTTAGGTTTGCCAATAATTTCCTGCCATCTCCCCAATATCCTAACTTTTTTCAAAGCTTGCCTTGTCAATGAATCGACAACGGGAAATCTACTTTCCAAAATTTTGGTAGCTTTGTAAGCTAGTGTCGCATTTTGCCTTTGAAAAAAGCCCTTTAAGTTAGTCTCGATTAGTTCTTTTTCATCCCAACTTGCTACTGAATAAAGTGGAGACCTTTTCCTTTTGGCAATTTCATTAATAATTGATGTTACATTATCTTCAACCCAACCAACCAAAACAGGTTTTTCACTTTTTATAATTCCCGCTTTTTCAGCTGCAATTTCTTCAATCGTATCTCCCAAGATATCACAATGATCCAAAGAAATAGTTGTAATGATAGAAAGCTCAGGAAACACTACATTCGTAGAATCCAAACGACCACCCAACCCGGTTTCTAATATGGCTAAATCTACTTTTTTTTTCTCAAAAAATAAAAAAGCTGCTGCAGTCATAAATTCAAAAAAAGTGGGATGCATCCCCTGAGTCTTTTTTTCCATCATTTCCGCGATAGGTTTAATAGTTCTAATTTCCTCATGAATCTCCTCATTTGAAATCATTTCCCCATTTACTTTTATTCTTTCTCCAAGGGAAATTAAATGAGGAGAGGTAAACAGACCAACATTGTAACCATTTTCCTGATAAACCGAGGACAACATTGAACAAACTGAACCTTTACCATTTGTTCCGGCAACATGAATCACTGGAAATTTAGTCTGAGGATTACCTATTAAATCCACTAGAATTTCCATTCGCTCAAGCCCGAAACTAGACCCGCGATTTCTTAAGCTGTATAAATATTCAAATAAATCTTTCAAGAATCAGCTTTGGTGACATATGCGGATTACTCTGAATTTTTGGGCTTTATAGTTCTTTTAGTTCTAGATTTTGAATTTCCTGTTTTTTTTGCGGAAAAATTACTTTGATTTAAGATTCGGTCAGGTTCTAATGTATCAAGATTTGAGCCTAGATGCGAAATAAGATTCAAAAGGCGATCTCGTAAATCATGCCTTTTTACAATTTGATCGATTAATCCATGCTCTAATAAAAATTCAGAAGTCTGAAAACCCTCTGGAAGATCTGCACGCGTGGTTTCTTTAATTACACGACGACCAGCAAAACCAATTAATGCCTTGGGTTCTGCAATTATAACATCTCCTAAAGTTGCATAGCTAGCCATCACTCCGGCCATAGTAGGATTGGTTAAAATTGAAAAATAAGGTACACCCGCATCGCTTAGTTTCGATAATGCAGCACTAGTTTTAGCCATTTGCATAAGGCTTAAGATTCCTTCGTACATCCGAGCACCTCCAGATGCAGAGACTATTATAACTGGCATTGAAAATTCTTCTCCTCTCTCAATTGTACGAGTAATTTTTTCCCCCACAACAGATCCCATACTTCCTCCGAGGAAACGAAAATCCATAACAGCAAGGCTCACCCAGCGATCTCCCATTTTCCCTACACCTGAGATCACAGCGTCCATAAGTGAAGTTTTTTCCTGGTTTTGGTGAATTTTCTCCTTGTACGTAGATAAGCCTTTAAAATCTAATGGATCCAATGAAACCAAATCCGTATCACACTCAATAAAAGAATCTTTATCCACAAGAGACTCGATTCTTTCTGGTGCAGGTAGTGGAAAGTGATATCCGCTAGAAGGAACAACCATCAAATTTTTTTTCAGTTCTTTTGCAAAAACCATATCACCACTTTCAGGGCATTTTGTAAAAACACCTTTAGGCACACCTTCACGTGATTTAACGACAACTTTCGAATACTTTGGTTTACTAAAAAAAGCCATAGAATTTACATTAATTAACCATGCCCTAGTGTGGCAACATTTACCTTTTGGAAACCCTTTCTTTTGAGTTCCTTTGCACACTCATCCAAGGTCGCACCTGTCGTGTAAACATCGTCAATTAGAATCAACTTACTATCTTTGCTTATCGAAATATTTTCTTTCATCCGAAAAGCATTTTTCACATTTTTTTTTCTTTGCCTAAGATCAAATAAAGTTTGAGTCGGTGTATTTTTTACCCTTTCCAAAGCTTCAACAATTTGTACATTTTGGCCCAATTCTTTTTTTAAGGCCTGAGCAATCCAGAAACTCTGATTGAACCCTCTTTTTGAAAGCCTTTTGCGGTGAAGCGGAACCGGAATAATAATCGAATCATTTAAAAATTCTGAAAAAGAAGGATTTCTAGCCATCCAATTAGGAATATCTTTTAAAATATCCCTAACACCCAAATATTTAAGTTCATGAATTATTTTTTTTCCATTTTGATCGAGAAGAAATAAACTTTTCCCCCTATTGAAGCTCGGTGGGTTGTCTCTGCAAGCAGAGCATATCAAACCATTAAAAGAAAAACCGCTCATGGGTATAGAACAATATTTACATCCATTATCTCCAATCCACGACAATGAATCCTCGCATTCTTTGCAAATATATGAAAACCCGTCCTGGTATGGCTCAGAATTGCAGATCGGGCAACACCCAGGGAAAAGTAAATTAGAGAGATGATTGTAAATTTGTCTTAACAATCTGTTCACCTATCAATTACCTAACTGTAAAAGACCTTTTCAAGACATAAGCCTTTTGCCGGAGCACTTACTATTATCTCCGTTCTTTTTTTACTTTCTAAAACTTCTTTGATTTTTTTGCTATCAATTTTGCCACGTCCCACTTCTAGCAAACCACCTACCATGCTCCTCACCATTTTGTAAAGAAAGCCGCTCCCTTCGACATGGAATTTCAATTCTTCGCCGTAAAAATCAACTTCTATTCTCCAAATTTCTTTCTCTGGATTTTCTTTTTCACCTTTTCCGCGAGAAGCTGCAAAGGAAGAAAAATCATGTTTACCCAAGAAAAAAAAAGAGGCTTCTCTCATAGCTTTCAAATCAATTTTTTGATTTTTAAGTGATATACAAAATCTTTCATCCTGAGGCATTGCCCAACCTCTAACTGCTCGGTATATGTAAGATTTTCCTTTTGATGAACTCAATGCGTGAAAATCATGTGAGACTGGCTCAATTGTAAGGGGGCTTATATCAGATGGAAAAAAAGATCGAAAAGCCTGAAGCATTTTACCAGCCCCATGTTTCCAATTGTAGTCAAAATGAAAGACTTGCCCATTTGCATGTACTCCTGCATCGGTTCGTCCTGCACCAACCGTTCGCACGGAAGTCTGAAAGATTTTTACCAGGGCTCCCTCTATTGTATCCTGCACTGAATCTCTAGTCGGTTGCTTCTGCCAACCGGTATACTCAGTTCCATCATATGCACAGACACAACGCCAACGCTGAACAATGCCTCCCTTCTGACTCATAAATTTATTCTAAACAAATGGAGGTGGTATAATATTTCGGCTTTCTAAAAAATCACTCAAAATTAATCCCGCTGCTAATGCGTCTATTTTCCCAAGGTTTTGTTTTTTCCTCCTTACTGTTTTTTTGCCGATTGCCTGCTCCGCGGTCAGACTAGTCAATCTTTCATCCACACGATGGACCGGAATTTCAAATACTTCTTCCAAAGAATTTATAAAAACATCTACTTCTTTTGCACGCACTCCAGGAGTGCCGTCCATATGAATGGGGTAGCCAACTATAATTTCATTTATTTTTTTTTGATCCACCACCTCGCGTAACTTTTCCAAGTAAGAAGGAACATCCACGCCCGGAAAAGCACCAATTGGTAGAGCAATGCCCAACTCATCAGACCAAGCCAAGCCAATACGCTTGGTCCCATAGTCAACTCCCAGATAATTCGGCATAACTATGTTTAAGGCTAAATAAGTTCCGGATGCTTATTGGCAACTTTTTGAGCAAGTGCTTTTACCTCCTGAGCACGATCTTTATGACAAACCATCGTGGCATCTCCAGACTGAACCACAATCAAGTCCTTTACACCAAGAAGGGTTACACAATGTCCATCTTCAGCAAATGCCAAGTTACCATGAGAATCCACCGCTACTCCATCGCCTTTAAATATATTTGCATTTTCATCAGAGGAATAATGCCTAGCAATCGCAGGCCATTCTCCTACATCATCCCAATCAAAATCAGATTCAAGCATGACTACCCCGTCCGCTTTTTCCATTACAGCAAAATCGACTGATATCTTTTCCAACTCAGGATAAACTTTTTCCATGGCATCGACCAATGAATCGTTTTTACTCCAGTCATTTCTTAAATCATTAAGACC
>NZKY01000013.1 GCA_002694035.1 Opitutia bacterium | reverse complement strand
TTGGTTTAGAAATATTAAAGTTACGCCGGTGCAGTAGAACTATGTGTCTGAAAATTAAAAGCCTTCTTTGTCCATTAGCATTCTTATTTGTAGTTTCCGGTTGCCAGGAATCTGTTTTCCAATCACTCAAAAAGACCGATGACTTGTTTGTTTACGAGGGTCTTCCTCATCCTCTTCGTGAAAATCCTTCTTTCGAGAAAGAAATGAAAAGGGACGATGTTATGCAAATTAATGATCATTGGTTTTACGATGCAAAGACCAAAGCTACTGGAAATAACCGGGACCAATTGATGAACTTACTTTTTGACGAGAGTGGTTTCAGTTCCAATGTGATGCCTAAGGACTGCGGTTTTCATCCCGACTATGCGATCATGTGGGAATCTGACGGAGTGGAAAATTATCTGATGATCTGTTACACTTGCGGCGAAGTCGAGCTGATCAAAGAGGGAAAGACCAAGAGCTATGATCTTAATTTTTACAAAATCGACTCCTGGAAAAATCTTTTAGATGATTTTAAATCCAAGAGGCCAAGCTAGAAAATTCATATCGAGGTATTATTTTACTAATTTTATTTGTGAAGAGAATATATTTGTGAGTTATTCACAATGATTCAATTTGATTGTATTAATCAGTAAGGAGAGCAGAATAAAGGTATTATTTTCTTAGTGCTGATCTTATTCAGTGATCAAAACTTATATTAATCAAACAAAAAGGATTCGAAATGGCAGAAGCAAAAGGACTCAGTAAACCCGTTAAATTAAAAAGTGACTTATCCGCCTTCTTAGGTGCTAGTGAACTTCCCCGAACTGAAATTACACAAAAGCTCTGGGATTATATTAAGTCTAATAAACTGCAAACGCGTACTGAGAATGGTCAGCCTGAGAATGCAGGTAAGTTCATTGTAGCCGATGCAAAGTTGCTTACAATTTTTAAAAATACAAATACTACCAGTAAAACAGGAAAAGTAACTGATCTTCGAAATCTTAAAGAAGGAGAAACAATTAACATGATGCAAATGGCATCTGTGGTTGGTGCGAATATCGAGTAGACGAAGTATTCATCATTTTATCCGATTCATTTCGGAACTTAAAAACGCACTCTCAATTCATGGGGGTGCATTTTTGTTGGTTTATCGTTATTTTGAGTGAATCTCAATATTGGGGATTTTAATTTATTCTTCTTAATAGAATTTTTGTGATCCCAAAATGCAATTCCAAGATCAAAAAGAATATTCTTTATGAAATTTTAATTTAGATCTACTTTTTATTTGTGAAAAGAGAACAGCAAATCAGCATAATACAGGGAATCGTTCTGATTAATATATCTATTTTTTGCTGTCCTCGATTTTCCTTACTGAACATGAGTCTTTTTCCTATGAGACAGGCAACCAAGTGGATTATTTTTTTAACAGGCTATTTGCAAGAAGTGGCTGGGGCGAATGCCTGATGATACTTCTCTTTAGTAGAATATTCTCTGTGGGGTTATATGGGATATGCGTGAAGCCTTTAAAGATCACTGATGTTGTGTCAAAAGATTTTGAGGAAAAAAAGACTAAATTTCCTTATTGCTCTTAAAAAATTATTATGATTTTCAACCAAAGATTAAAATCTTTTTACTTTGGATTTTTGGGTTGGAATGTATGTTTTTTTACTTTGGCGAAGAATGTTTCAGATGAGCTTTCGAAACTTCAATCTTTAGCATCAATGGAACCAAAGCCGTTTGTTGTGGTTGAGGGGAGTGGAAAAAAAATTAAAAATCGTGGGCAAGGTGTGGTTGTATCGGAAGAAGGACATGTTTTGTCTGCGGCACACATTGCATGGATAGGAGAGGATGGAAATTATTCAGAAAATTTTAGGATCAGTTTTAGAGGAAAGGGTGAAAACCTGCCTAGGGGAGAAGTGCATCGTCACACTACCACTTTTTCCGACCGTGAGAATGTATCTTTCAAGGAGAACTATTATCGGGCGAAGATATTAAAATTAAATGGAATGCGTTTTTTAGGTGGAAGAGATTTAGCTTTGTTTAAGATACAGTCTAATATGGCGAAAAGCTTTCCTTTCGTTGATTTTCATTCACTAAATAAACCTAAAGTGAAAAAGGGCGAAATTTTTTATTTGTGTCATTATAATTTCCCTCACAAAGCTGCTAATCCACTTTTTTTAATAAATCCGGTGACGGTCGTTGGTGTAGCCAAAACAACAACTGGTCTGCAGTATCTAGCCGAAGGATACTATCGAGTCGGTTCCAGTGGTGGAGCTATCCTCAAGAATGGTAAGTTGATTGGTATTCAAAGTTCGGCATACACAGTGAATGCAAGAGAAGTGGGAGAAATACCTCTTGGATTAATTTCTTTTCATCTCGTTTGGAAAGATCAGATTAAGGATTTAGTTGAATAAGAAATCTCTATATTTTTAATACTAACATTAACACTATTATTTCATTTATTATGTCAGATAATCAGGAAAGCGATTCAACCGAACAAAAACCAGTAATAGCAGACAAAATGCCTTCTGTCATAAAACTTGAAGCAGGGGACTACTGGTGGTGTTCCTGCGGGAAATCTTCTAAACAACCATTCTGCGATGGTTCGCATCAAGGTTCATCTTTCCAGCCGAAAAAAGTAGTTCTTGAAGAAGAAAAAAATGTCGCTCTTTGCAATTGTAAGCATTCCGCAAATGGTGCTTTTTGCGACGGTGCACATTCAAGACTGTAAAGTATTTCTTTATAAACAAAATCCAGTCTTTGAATTTCAGAAATATTTTAATCTCCCTTCTTCCATTATTGATAAGTCTTGGATTATGGATAAAAGATGGAGCGAGAGTAGCTTTCTGGCTTACGAGTATAGAGGAAAAAAAAGAAATTCCTATTGTTGAAGGAATGCCTGAGCTTGGTACGCAGACTCAAATTATATGGAAGGAGCAGTTTGTGAGCGGGGTTGAGACTCCTTTGATTGGTCTGTTTATTTCTCTAATAATATACCTAATTTTTCGAATTATTATTAAGCAAAGGAGAGAAAAAGCGGTACACCAAGGATAAAAACTCTATGAGTAAAGACGGGTAATTACTTCTCGATAGAGCTTAAAAATTTTAAACTTATTTTTCTCGGGCTTGCATATCTAAATTCCAAAGATTTTTATGTGATTGCCAAACAACAAATACGAGACCCAGAGATAGAACGATTGCATATATAGGAACGAAAGTTTCAAAGTACTGACGGGTTGGATCCAGATAAATAATTACCGTGTTGAGAGCGAGGAAATAAATTCGTATCTCAGTCGGGCCAATGCCGAGAAAGTATATTTCAAATTCATTGGTTGCAGCGAAGGAAAGAAATGAATTTACCATAAATCCACTTGTAATTGCGAGAATAGCGAAGAACCACCACTGTAGGTTCATTTCAGGAGGAGAAATTAACGCATAAGCCACAATCAAGGCACACTGAAAAACGAAATCCAGAAAGTGATCCATGTAAAATCCCCACTTCACCAAACCTGTGTTTCTGGTTCGGCCAACCGCACCGTCAAATAAGTCGGTGAGATATTGCAGTACGACTGCAATGGAAACTCCCCAGAACCAAAAGATACAACCAGTCTTACGCACTTGCCACGCCGAAAGAATCACCAAGGCGGACCATAGAACAGTCATCATGGTTAAATGATAGGTTTCCAGCCATTTTGGTATGGTTTTTACCCAGCGATTTACAAAACGCTTTTCAATCGGACCAAGTAAAGATTCACCTTTCTTAAAGGCACCTCCAAATGACTCTTTAGACATTTTCTTACAGGCTACTAAAGGAAGGCTTCAACAACCTAAAGCTACAAATGTAGTGTTATTCCCAGAAAGATACAGTTCCGTTTTCCCGAATTTTTTTGGAGTAAGTTTTACCGTTAAGTTTATACTTCAAATCAAGTACTTTAACTGTACCTCCTGCTGGGTCTTTTCCTGCAAGTTTGTTCGTCATGGAAAAATCATACTGCCAGTCGTCGAGTTGTTTTTGAATGACTTTACGAACATCCATCTGACGCTTTGGGTTTCCTGCCTCTCCGTAAATTGCACTAATCAGTTCAATTTGAAGTTTCTTAAGGGGGCGGAAAATTTTATGCTTTTTATCTCCGGCGGAGACAAAGTAGGCAACTAAATCCTTGAGCTCTTCAGCATTCATGGAATTGATCAAACCGCCTGGCATCATCGAGATTTTGGATCCTTTTTTCGATTTAACATCGGCTACTTTTACTTTTTTCAAGTTTAGCGGATCCAGTCCTGATTGTACCAATGAGTACTCACCATTCTCTTCAGCGACCACCTGACCCATAACAATTGATCCATCTTTCATGGTGAGTTCATGCTGCTCGAATTGTTCAGAGACGACCATACTAGGATGGATGGTAGATTCCAGAATTGATTTGTAGTCACTCCGTTTTGCGAGATTGGTCAAATCGGGACCGATTCCTCCACCTTCATCTCCAAAGCGATGGCAGGCTACGCAAAGACCCGCAGAAAACATTTTTTGTCCGTTGCTGTGATTACGACCGAGTAATGGTTCTTTGTTAAGTTCTTTGAGTGCGGATTCGACTGTCCAGGCAACGCCGGGTCCTTTGGCTTTTGGGAGTTTTGACAAATCGATGCTTTTCACCGTTCCCATCAAATATTGTAAAGAAACCCGATCTTTCTCCGGTACGGAAGCAATCGCAGATTCACGAATCTTCTGAATGTATCCGGTGAACATATTACCACCCTTTTTGGTCATGAGATTCTGAAGTTCGCCAAGATATGCTTTGCGATCCTTCATGGTCCAGCCCTTTTGCACATCTTTCAGGCAAAACAGAAAATGGATGTTGAGAACATTAGGAGTAACATCCTGTTGCATGGTGCTAAGAATTCTTCCACCATAGCCGGCATGTCTTTTCATTACCTCGACATCATAATCAGGTATTTTTGCTTTGGTGGTTTTCATTAAAGCAATTGTTTTGCCGACAACCGATGGGTGCTCAAGATAGCACAGCACGCGGCACAGCTCTTCGTTTAAGTTGTCATCTTTGGATGGGTAAAAGGTATCCAATTGAGCTCCAACTGCACTAACCTGTTCTGCTTCTGGCTTGCCGCCGCGGCTCATGATAACTGCATAGGTCCTGAGGAGGGCAAGTTTCCCAGTTTTATCGAGTTTATCGAAGTCAACCCTCAGTAGACGATTTATACTTGGCTTTAAACTTCCCTCCAGGTCTGAGCGAGCAAGTCCAAGAAGTGCGTGAACTGCAGCTAAATCATCCTTTTCATCGTATGCTTTTTGTGCCCAAGATTTTGGGTCCTGCCATTCGACAGCGATACGGGCTGCATACCTTAAATGATAATCGTCGCTCCCAAGATAAGGCCAAGCTTTTGCTACTGCTTCGGCGTTGGGTGCACCATGGAAATTCTCGAGCATTCGACGAGTGGCTCTTGCCTTGGCATGTTTGCTGGTTGTATCCAGCTTAGACAACTCAGTGGATTCTGCACCTTTATATGAGACGCGATAGAGGTAGGACTGTCCTCCGCGACCACCTACGCAAAAATACATGTTACCGTCGGGGCCAATGTCAACATCAGTAAGGGCTAGAGATCCGTTTGAATTAGACAGAAATTCTCTTTTTTCACCAATGTAAGAAGAACCATTAGGTTTGAGGTGAATGGAATACATTGTCGCAAAGGTCCAGTCACAAATAAAGAGTGCATCACGATAATGAGTGGGGAATTTTGCATCCGTTCCTGCGATAACGCCTGTGGGGCAGCCCGGTCCTACATCCACAACTGATCCGACTGTGTCAGGAAAATATTTTCTCCATTTTTTGGATGTCGCCCGCCAACCACTCTCACCACCGGATACACCGTGATTTATTCGAGTGGGACGGTACCAGGGTGCACCGATATCCCATTCCATGTCGGCATCGTAGATAAATAATTCTCCGTCACGGTTAAGGGCAAAATCGCAAGGGTTTCTATACCCCATGTTAAGCATTTCACGATCATTCCCATCGGGGCTCATTTTCATAACCCAACCGCCTGGTGCTTTTCCCTGTGACATGTGACCATATGCATAATTCTGTAGAAGCACATCGTCTTTCCAATTGGTTGGAATCCTAGAATTTTCGAATGTGGGAGCTTTAGTTGCGTTTCCTGCAATTACATAGATGCTTTTTCCATCTGGTGAGACAATAATGGAGTGGGGACCGTGCTCGCCGCCGCCTGCCATCTCTGCGAGAAACTCAGTGGGTCCGAGGGTGCCATCAGGTAAAACCTTGGCCCGAGTAAGTTGACGGTTTCCCATCATGTAAAGATGGTCGAATGCGTAAAGCATACCATAAAGGGAAGAAGCGACATTAAGTTTCCTTATCTTGGATTCATCGAACTTTTCACCTTCCTTGGGGATCTCGATGGAGAAAGTGCCGGCTTTCTGCTGATCAGATACGGTGAGATTCCCTTTAGCGTCAAAAGCCATTGCGATCCACGATCCAAATTTCTTTTTGTCCACTTGGTAAACCAGATCAACTTGAA
>NZKY01000128.1 GCA_002694035.1 Opitutia bacterium | reverse complement strand
ACTTCATAAATATTATTAGTGTCAGAATCCGTTGGGTTTTCAAAATCGGGTGCCGGATTAAATGAAAGAGCACCTGTTGCACCATTGATTGAAAAATCGAGTTGATCTGCACCGCCACTTATTGAATAGAAAATTGAACCGTTATCTGGATCAGAAGCCTGAACAGTGCTAACAACAGTCTGATTTTCGGCAATGCTCAAACTAGCGGTTGCACCTCCTCCATTTGAGTAGATTATTGGATTTTCATTCACATTCCCTATAGTAATGGTGAATTCTTTAGAAAATGATCGATTTTGATCATCCACAACACGGACCCGAATCAAGTGAGAAGAATTAGACTCATAATCAAATACGACTGCGTTTTTAAGAGTACCATTAGACTCCATTGTAAATAGATGGTTATGTGTCGTATTATTTTGGTCAAAGAGTGAAAAAGTATGATTGGGGCTGGCACTGGAATCGACTGCGGTGAATTGAGCAAGTGTAGTGGCCACGGGAAGATTCTCTAAAAAGGATAGATTACCACTTATATTCAAATCCGTGGGCCCGTAAACAGTCGGGGCATCCGCAATGAGGAATTGTCTCTTCATGCCCGAGTGATTTGTACAAAAAAACCATAAAGAACCGTTGAAGTTATTTGGTATAACAACTGTAATTTTTGAACCGTTATTGGACGAATTAAGAGGTCCGCCAAAAACATGATTGGAATTCATATCACCATAGCTTTCACCAATCATGAAGGGGTGATTTACGGATACATTTGAACCGGTAAACATATAGGTGGATCCACGAATCAATGCATAAGTTGTGAAGTCAGGAACACTTCCGTTGGAATCGGTAAAATTATAATAGGGAGAAGTTCCCTGCCCTCCATTGACAATGAAAGACTCAGCTGCTCCATCATTTAATCCATCATCGGTAATATTAACGGTAAAATCGCTTTCAATACTTGCGTTTTGATCGTCTGTAACCCGAACACGGATCAAACGATTTGGTGTGGTTTCAAAATCAAAAATAGATGCGGTGCGAAGCGTACCATTTGATTCCATAGTAAACTGATTACTTTGGTTTGTACCGTTAATATCAACCAGACTAAAGGTTAGAGAAGAATTGGCATCAGGATCGGTTGCGGAGAATGTACCCACCAGAGTGGCAACTGGTTGATTTTCCGCCACAGAAAGGGAACCCGCCGTTAGGTTTGATGGTGGGGTGTTCGGAATAACTGAACTGATAGCAAGAGGAGTACTTTGAATAGCATGTCCATGGGTTGTACCAGCTGAAGCAACAGGAACGACCCGTAAAAAGATATATTTTCCGGCATCAGCAGGTTGTAGTGTGTAAGACTGAGAAGTTGCTCCCGAAATCAGGGTATCATTCATATCAGAAACATTATCATCACTCCTGTACCATGAAAAAAGACTGTTCCCCTCTGTATTCCCCTCGTAATCAGAATAAGAATGATTTCCAGTAAGAGTATTAGGAACAGATAGAGTTCCAGACACGGAAAGATTGAATGCTTTTGGAGGGAGGTTAAAAAATGCTTTTATAATTCCATTAATATCAGGATTGGTTCCATGATTTGCATTTCCCTTAATATGAACCACTCGATCATTGAGATATGAATATCTATAAATTCCTGTAGAGACCAAGACTCCATTGGCATCCGCAATTTGTGATCCAGTGTAACCCTGACTCACAGCCATTGCATATGCGGATAGTTGAGAATGAAGGAAATTAGCACCCAATGCAGTACCGCCCGTATATGGAATTACAGGATCGTTACTATTGGTAATAGCCAGTATCTTTCGACCGGTGACCGGTACCTTTAAAGTATCGTAACCTTTGTTAACGCCATGAGCAGCTCCTGTATTTTGTTCACTGGTTGGTCGGTAAAATTGTCCATTTCGATAACTTCCAGAATGCATTTGTGAAACAACAGGAACAATCAGATCGATGGAAGGATCATCGATTTCCACAAAAACCCGATTGGCCAGTGCAGCCCCATTTGAAGAACCTAGAACACGAATATGAGATGTATTCACATTGGGGAATCCTTTGAGCTGAAGAATTAAGTCCCTCAGGAAATCAATATCAGGTAAATCAGAAGTTTCTTCCGTAATATTCCAGGAATTCCCATATCCGGATGGAGCAATCAAAATATGATCATTTAATAGATTACTGTATTGAGAAATCATACCGGAACCAGCACCTCCATTCCCATGAAGAAGAATAGCGACAGGTTTTGGATTAATTCCGCCTGCGGGCACAGATACAGAAACCGGATAATTGTAACCATTGGGTTGGGCATTGGATGTTTTAGATATATTAAATATCGTTGAATTACTCAGGTTTCCATCTGCCTGATCGAGCACTGAGACGGTAAACAATTGATCTAAATTTGAATTGAATTGATCGGAAACACGGACGCGAATGAGATGAGTTGTGTTTGCTTCGTAATCAAGAACAGCGGCAGTTCTGAGAGTACCATTCGATTCAAGGTTGAATAAATTATTATGAGTTGTGCCATTCTGATCAAATAAAGAGAAAGAAAGGGTTGAATTAAGATCCGGGTCGCTGGCTAAAAATTGACCAATTATGGTCCCCACTGGTTGATTTTCCAATATCTGTAAGGAACCAGAATGATTTAGTTGGGATGGTGGATTGTTTGAATTGGTTGAGAAAGAAAAGGTCTGTGCCCATGAAGAGCCGGCCAGGTTTGATGCCCGAACAGAAAAATGATATAAAGTACCGGGTTGAAGAGAGGAAACGGATATGGACAACGGACCATTGGCCCGTTCTCCCGGTAAGGTAAGGTTATAGTCCCAACTTGAAGGATTTTGTCCACCATCATTATTTCCCCAAAAAAATGTAACATTGGCATCATCTCCACCAACTGATGGTAAATCCACAAGTAAATCAGCTGAATGAGTTGATATAAATGCAGTGCCTGAATTCACCAGAGTTGGAACTCCCACAGTAGAAAAGGAACCGAGTGGAGAAAAGCCAACCCCTGCCCCATTCTTCAAAAGAAAACGGTATTTATATGCAGTACCAGATTGTAAACCGCTGATGGTTTGAGAAAAAACACCAAGTGGTTTGTTACCAAGATCAACAACGGTTAAAGGAAGTTTTTTGCTGGGAGGAAAAAAGCGGTGCGGATGAGTGGAAACAAGTGAACCTGAAATTCCCCATTTGTGTGCAAGATGTCCCTCAATTGCATTTCTAATCTCAGGGGAAGCGGAGCGAACACATATTACTTCAGCCACTTTGCCACCAATGGTCTCTGGTGTAGCTGCCCGGTTTCCCATAAGGGTAATTTTTTGCTTTTCCCAAATCCCAATCGGATCATAAACCGAATTGGTCTGAATTTGTCCGTTTACCCAGTTTGAAAAAGTAGAATTATTCCGATCCGCAGTCAGAGTGAAGAGGTGATAATTATCAAGTGAAACTGTTTGGGTTATGGTTGGTAACCATGATGAATTCTTGGCAATTTTGGAATTAAAAGAGCTTTGATTCTGCGATCTAAGCTCCCATCTGCCCTCGCCGGCAAATCCGTAAGACAGAAGCGAGTCCCCGTTATTATCAATTCCACCAGAGTCAACTCGGGCTACAATGAACCAAGTCTGACTAAAATTAAGAATGTTAGAGAAGCCACGCTGTAAAAAATCATCTCCGTCAAAGGAGACCACATTACTCCCATTCTGAGTATGCCCACCGGTGAAAGGTTTAGAAGCATTGGTATCCTGTGTTAGATGTAAATTATTACCGCTCTTATCCCTCCACTCGCTAACATTACCATCATCATTGATGATAGTGGCGGTATCATTTGCGTCCAACCACAAGGCAAGTTTTGGTCCTACCTCATAGGGAGTATAAGGTGCATTTCTGATTTGGTTGAAAGACGCGTTATCATCATAATGCAATTCAACATTAGGTTGTCCTCCAAGAAATGATGTAAGGTTGGCATCAATAGAAACGCTGTTAATGGAAATTGAGGAAAGATTTTGAAAAATATTTACTACCGGGGATTCATTGCTATTCACCACATTGACATTCAATGTTTGTGCTACCTGATTTACACCGTCCGACACCTGAATAATAACCTGATAAACATTATTAGCTCCATTATCTAGGGCAGTTTCAAAATCAGGAGCTGTGATGAAAGTTAAATGACCAGTGGTTGAATTGAGCTCAAAAAATGATTGATCTGCACCACCGCTGATTGAAAAAGAAAGGGTTGCATTCTCTTCGTCCACTGCGGTTACTCGTCCGACGAAGGTATAATTCTCCATTATATATACAGGGGAGGTAGCTCCTCCACCAAAGGATGTTAACAAGGGTGGTTCATTTTGATCGGTCAGAGAAAAGGTGAAATCCTGCTCAAGAAAGCTAAAATATTGGTCGGTTACCCGAATTCTTACAGTGTATGAAGATGCGTTATTCTCGAAGTCAAAGGGAACTGTCGAGCGGAGAGTCCCATTCTGGTCCAGAGTAAAAAGTTGATTTTGAGTCGTATTGTTATTATCGACCAGAGCGTAAGTTAAAACAGCTCCAGCATTCGGATCACTTGCATTAAAATCACGAATAATTGAACCGGCCGGTAAGTTCTCAGCAATTTGCAAAGGTCCATCAGCTGAGATCGAGGATGGTGGATCATTAGCGATGGCAGAGAAGGAAAATACAGGGGACCATGAACTACCCGCGGAGTTTGTTACCTTAGCGGTAAAATAGTAGCCGATACCGGACTGCAAGCCAGTGGCATTAAAACTCTGAACACCGGACCCGAAAGTCCCGGATAAAGTCTGATTAAAGTCCCAACCAGCTGCTTGATTACTCGCGTTATTATCTCCCCAGTAAAAAGTGACTTGAACATCTTCTCCACCGGTTGATATAATATAAGCCCGTATTGTGGCAGAACTTGCTGTCATATTGATAGGGAATAAAGTCGAAACAATGCCGGTAGAAACCGTTGTAAAATAGCCGTATGAAGAAAATGCATTGCCCAAAGCATGAACGCCCTGAAATCTGTATTTATAAGTAGTTGAAGCTTGAAGGCCGGTAACTGTATGAGAAAACGGGCCGACTGCTTTGTTACCCAGTGAAACTTGCGTTAAAGGCTGGGCAAACATGGGGCGAGCAGATTTGTATGGATGATTTGCATTGATTACGGAAGATATTCCCCACTTGTGGATGAGATAGCCTTCTGCTCGTTCACGATCATCGGACAAAACTGAACGCATGCAAATTAACTCAGCAACTTTTCCACCCAGTGTCTGTGCATTTCCATTTCGATTGCCCATTAAGGTCATTTTTTGCTTTTCAAACAAATCAATAGGGTCTGATATAGCATTTGTCCGGATCGTACCGTCTACCCAATTACTGACTCTCTTTAAATTCCGGTCGAAGGAAATGGTAAAAAGGTGATATGCGTCCTGCGTAACTGTTTTAGTTAATGTACCGTTAAGCCAGGGCTGTCCTTTTGCCAATTTTGAAGAGAAATTTGAGCTATTATTTGCTCGAAGTTCCCAGCTACCAGTTGAAATATACCCATAAGACAACAAGGAATCTCCTGCATTATTAACCCCACCGTTATCGACGCGTGCGACCATAAGCCAGGTCTGGTCGAAATTTAAAATATTTGAATAGGGTCTTTGCAAAGTATCGTTCCCATCAAAATGAATAACATTTCCACCATTTTGATTAAAGCTACCGGTAATCGGTTTTGAATCATTGTTATCCTGAGTAAAGTTATGATTGTTTCCGCTTACATCATTCCATTGACTAACTGCTCCTCCTGATGAAATTATGCTATTTGAATTATTTGCATCTAACCAAAGAGAAAACTTTCCGGTTAAATTCTCCGGCACAATTGGATCAATCCGTAGAGTATTCGAAGTCGAATTCTCATCATAAAAAAGTATGATTTCCGGTTGATTATTTCCAGTAAAAGAGGTCAAGTTTCCCTCCAAGACTGCTGAAGTGGCAGTAATGGATGAAGATTGCATTAGATCGATTACGGGAGGGTCTTCAGCATTTGCAAGTGATACGATAAATTCCTGATCAACATGGAATTCTCCATCACTTGCACGAACAGTCACATTGTAATCATTATCCCCATTACTATCAGATGCAGATTCGAAATCTGTAGGATCAAGAAATCTCAAAATTCCTGAGCTTGAATTCACTTCAAAAAGAGACTGGTCAGGGCCAGAAAATATTGAGTAGAAGAGATTTGAATCCACATCATGTCCTATTATTTGAGAAACAAATTTTTCTCTTTCCAGGCGTCGTATCTGAACCGAACCTACGCCGGAGTGTGAAATTAGGGAAGGTGCTTCGTTTTTATTAAGCAGAGTAATTAAAAATTCCTCCTCCCGGTATGCGGAAAACTCATCAGTAGCCCGTACACGAATAAGATAATTACTTGAATTATTTTCAAAATCAAATTCAACTAAATTTGTTAACACGCCCGAGGGGTTAAGCTGAAATAAGTAATTCTGGGTAGTGGCATTAATATCAACCAAAGCAAAGGAAATCGTGGCATTTTGATCAGGATCAGTCGCAGAGAAAGAGGCTATGGTTGAACCGATCGGTAATGTTTCATTCATCTCCAAAGGAGTATTTGAAACAATCTGACTAGGTGGTGAATTATTATTAGCGATAAAAGTACCTACTTCAGACCATATAGTACCAGCAGAATTAACGGCTTTTACTGTAAAATAATAAGTTGTCCCAGAAATCAAGCTCGAGATGGAATGAGAATGTATTCCAACCCCATGATTTCCCGATAAGGAGTAAAAATTGTCCCAACCAGCAGCTTGATTACTAGAATTTTCATCTCCCCAATAGAAGGTAAGACTTGGATTTTCCTGACCATTAGATAGGACATTGGCCTGCAATATAGCTGAACTAGGAGTTACATTGAGTGGATAAAGAAGGCTTAGATTAGGAAGACCCACTGTTTCGAAGGAAAAATAATCGGTAATCTTATATCCACCAGTATTTTTAGCGAAAAATCTGTATTTGTATACTGTGCCCATTTCTAAGCCAGTAAGATTTGCATCAAATGTTCCGGCACTTAGGGTTCCAAGATCCAGTTTAGTTAAAGCAGTATTTCCGGAAGGTGGTATTATTTTATGGGGATGAGTAGATGCAAGAGATCCTGACAAACCCCATTTATGGGCCAAATAGCCTTCAATCTTTTCTGTATTTAAAAGTGAAATTTCTTTCAGGCATATAATTTCAGCAATTTTTCCGACAGGGCTGTAAGACTCATTACTGGCGGTGAAAACTCTAATCAATTTGTTTGTTTTGAGGTTTTCAGTGTCTATCACATCTGAATCGTTAATCACCCCGTTCAATCTGGATGAGTACTTGGAATTCGTTCGGTCAAAAATAAGTGAATAAATTTGATAACCATTCAGGTGTGATGTGCTAAAGTCACTAGTTCCTAAAGAATTTCCATCTTTATTCAATTTCCCACGGAATTGACTCCCGTTATTTGCCCGAAGATGCCATTGTCCAGTACCCCATGCACCGTAGGTGAATATTCCGTCCGCAGCATGATCGACACCACCTGAATCAATCTCAGCCACAAAAAACCAAACTTGGTCTGTATTTTGGATATTAGTCGAAGAACAAACCAAATAATCACCACCATCAAAGGAAATTACATTTTTACCGTTTTGAGTAGTTGAATTAGTGGTCGGTTGTTTGGCAGCGGTTGACTGGGTTACATGTAACTGATTTCCAGATTTGTCCTTCCATTCTGAAACGGCACCTAAATTATCAGTTATGGTTGAGGAATCATTCGCATCCAACCAAAGCCCAAATTGATCAAGATTAGTAAATTGATAAGGAAAATAAGGATCAAATCTTGCGATCGTAAAATTTCCTTCATTGTCGAAAAGAAAGGATACTTCGGGTAGATCAGCACCAGAATAGGAAACAAGATTCCCCCTGATTACAGCAGAATTTGTGGATACTGACTGTAGTCCAACAGAAGAGAGATTGGGGGAAGCTGGTGCATTATTTGAGATGAATAATGCCAGCAAAAAAAGAAATTTGATATAGTTGGGCAAGCTATAAAAAAAATTATTAGAGGGCTACATATTAGT
>NZKY01000127.1 GCA_002694035.1 Opitutia bacterium | reverse complement strand
TTGGGTAGGGGTACAGCTTGGTTGGATACAGGCAGTCACGACAGTCTTGCCTCAGCAACCGACTTCGTGCGTGTTATTGAAAAGAGGCAGGGCCTTAAGATTGCCTGTCTCGAAGAGATTGCTTTGTACAAAAACTGGATGAATCCAGAGGAAATCGAACAAGCTGCTAAAACACACGGTTCTTCGACATATGGAAAATATCTAAAAAAACTGATTTCTAATATTTGAATTAAAAACATATCAACATATCATGATATGTTGATGAATAAACTTGATTTTAGTTTGTGATTTTGATCTTTTAATTAGATGTCAAAGTCCTTTATATTTTCTTCTGAGTCTGTTGGAGAAGGCCACCCTGATAAAGTTTCTGATTCTATTTCGGACAGTGTTTTGGATGCATGCCTAGAACAGGATCCAAACAGTCGAGTAGCCTGTGAAACATTGGTCAAAAGTAATTGCGTTACAATTGCCGGGGAGATTACCACCAACTCCAAGTTCAATTATGAGGAAATTGTTCGCGAAGCAATTCGTAAAATTGGCTACATAAATGATGATGATGTTTTTCATGCTGATCAGGTTTTCTTTACCAATCAGATAACCGCTCAGTCCAGAGATATTGGGCAGGGGGTTGATGCCGCCGCCGCGGATGGTAAAGAGACTGCCGAACAGGGAGCCGGCGATCAAGGAATTATGTTTGGTTATGCGTGCAACGAAACCGAGGAATTGATGCCAGCACCTGTCATGTTTGCTCATCGGATATTACGTAGAATGGCAGAAATCCGCCATGCTGGGGTACAGGCAACATGGCTTCGTCCTGATTGCAAATCTCAAGTTGCCTTAAAGTATGAAGATGGCCGAATGGTAGGCATAGAAAATGTCGTTGTATCCACTCAACACGCTGCCTCTGCTGATAACGAAACCATTCGAAGTTTTATAACAGAGGAAATTATTAAGCCTTCTTTACCTGATGAATTATTGTCAGCAGATACCAAATATTTGATAAACCCGACTGGCCGATTTGTGATAGGTGGTCCTCAGGGAGATTCTGGCCTGACTGGTCGAAAAATTATTGTTGATACCTATGGAGGTTGGGGTAGGCATGGAGGTGGTGCGTTTTCGGGAAAAGATCCCAGTAAAGTGGATCGGTCTGCGGCATATATGTGTCGTTGGGTTGCAAAAAATATTGTTGCTGCAGAATTGGCTGAGAGGGTTGAAATCCAAACTGCATATGCAATTGGTTACCCTCAACCAACTAGTATTACAATAGATTGTTTCGGTACGGAGAAAGTCTCTGAGGAATCAATTGAAAGAGCGATTCTCCAAGTTTTTTCATTCAAGCCAGCGGATATAGTCAGTCAACTGGATTTACTTCGTCCAATATACAGGGAAACTACTCATTATGGGCATTTTGGTAAGTCTGAACTCCCGTGGGAACAAACTAACAAGACTGAATCCCTGAAAAATGCTATCAATTGATGCATTTTCATTGAACTTTTTTTCTTCCGCTATCGTTTTATCCTTAAATGACAACTATGACAGAAACACTTACACCCACCCTTGACTACAAAGTCGCTGATATCACTCTTGCTGAGTTCGGCCGTAAAGAAATTTCAATTGCAGAACATGAAATGCCTGGACTCATGGCTACTCGTGAGAAATACGGACCATCCAAACCTCTCGATGGCGTGAAAATCATGGGCTCCCTCCACATGACTATACAAACTGCCGTTTTAATCGAAACGCTTGTTGAGTTGGGTGCTGATGTTCGTTGGTGTTCTTGTAATATTTTCTCCACACAGGACCATGCTGCCGCTGCGATCGCAGCAGCCGGTATTCCGGTTTTTGCATGGAAAGGCGAAACTTTGGAGGATTATTGGGACTGCACTTTCAAAGCCATTACATGGCCTGATGGATCTGGTCCAGATCAAATTGTTGATGATGGTGGAGATGCAACCATGCTTATACATAAAGGTCTTGAGCTAGACAATGGTAGTGACTGGGTAAACAGTCCATCAGATAACGAAGAAGAAGGGGTAGTGAAAAGTCTGCTTAAAAGGTTACATTCCGAGAATTCAAACCGTTGGCAAGCAATCGCTGACGGTGTTGTAGGGGTTTCTGAAGAAACTACAACTGGTGTTCATCGGTTGATACAGATGGAAGAGCAAGGAAAACTCCTTTTCCAAGCAATTAATGTTAACGATTCAGTGACAAAATCAAAGTTCGATAACAATTATGGATGCAGGCATTCTTTGGTTGACGGTATTAAACGAGCATTGGATGTTTTAATTTCCGGAAAAGTTGCCATGGTTTGTGGTTTTGGGGATGTAGGCAAAGGTTCCGCAGATTCTCTTGCTAACGAAAAAGCTCGAGTAATTGTTTCTGAAGTTGATCCAATTTGTGCCTTGCAGGCATGCATGGCTGGTTTTGAGGTAAATACAGTTGAAAATGCTCTCGCAACTGCTGATATTTTTGTTACCACAACTGGAAATAAAGACATCATCACTGCAGAACATATGAGCAAGATGAAAGATCAGGCGATCGTCTGTAACATCGGACATTTTGACAATGAAATTCAAGTTGCAAAATTGGAAGCCATGGAGGGGGTTATTAAGGAAGTAATAAAAGAAGACTCAGTACCTGGTGGACCAGTCAGTCGCTACACTTTTCCAGATGGACGAAGTATTTATTTACTTGCTGAAGGTCGTTTGATCAATCTGGGTTGTGCGACCGGTCATCCAAGTTTTGTTATGTCAAATAGCTTCACTAATCAAACAATCGCTCAGATAGATATTCGTAAAAACCCAAACCGGGAAGTTGGGGTATATAGGTTGAGTAAAGAATTAGACGAGGAAGTTGCTCGCTTGCATTTGGATAAATTAGGAGCTAAGCTTACTGAACTCAGTAATGACCAGGCTGATTACATTGGTGTTCCTGTCGAAGGACCATACAAACCTGAGCATTACAGATACTAGTTCTTGGAACCTGAGAATCACGGGGTAAGCAAATGCTTCCCTCATTGACCTTTATTTAAGTGTGGAATATTTTGTTCTGCACTTAAATGTTCTACGATGAAACAAAGGTTTATCTAAAAGCAGGTGATGGAGGCGATGGTTGTATGAGCTTCCTTCGCCAAAAGTACATGCCTAAAGGTGGACCTAATGGAGGGAATGGTGGCCGAGGTGGCGATATTTATCTACAAGCTGATGAAAATACTGCGGATTTGCGTACTTTTCACTTTAAAAAACATTGGAAGGCAAGAAATGGAGAACCAGGGAGAGGAAGTGATCAAAATGGCAAAGGTGGAGATCCATGTTTGCTGAAACTTCCTTTAGGTACAGAAGTTAGGATCGAAGGGGAAGAAAAGATTCTTTGTGAATTGTTAACGCATGGTGAAGAAATTGTTTTACTTAAAGGGGGCAAGGGTGGTCGAGGAAATGCCACTTTTAAATCTTCTGTTAATCAAACACCAAGGCAAACAACGGAAGGAAAAGCCGGAAGTGAAGGGAATTTTGTTTTCACTTTAAAGACAATTGCGGATGTAGGTTTGGTCGGTTTTCCTAACGCGGGCAAATCTACTCTTCTGAATGTTCTTTCCAATGCAACTCCCAAGATAGCATCCTATCCATTTACGACCCTTGTTCCAACTGTAGGCGTAATTGATTTTCCGGATGAATTTGAATCTATTACAATGGCAGATGTGCCTGGACTGATTGAGGGAGCGGCAGAAAACCGTGGATTGGGCCATCGTTTTTTAAGACATGTGGAGAGATGCCATTTATTAGTTTTTCTTATTGATCTATCTTCTGCGGATGGACGTGAACCATGGAACGATTTTATTCATTTAAGAAAGGAATTAGAGGACTATGATCCACGAGTTGCTGATAAGCCATTTGTGCTTGTTGGTAATAAAATTGATGAGGAAAATGCACCTGAAAATCTGGCACTTTGTAAAAAGAAATTTCCTGACATGGAAGTCCTTTCTATCTCTGCAATTTTAGAAGAAGGACTTTCTGAATTGCGTCACAAACTTTTTGAAAAAATTAAAGAAATGAAGTGAAATTTTTTTAAACTTGATTTACACAAGCGTTTGTGCAAATTAGCAAAAATATGGGGGGAATACTTAAAAATTGGGAAAGTCAGAAAATTACATCAAATTTGGTAAGAAAAAATCCTTCTTTTCAGGAAAAAAATTCATCTTTAACAAGATTCAAGGACAAGGACGAGAAAAGGGTTGAAAGAATATTAAGCGAAATGGAAGAATCCTACCAGAGACTTGAAAAAGTCCTCGATATTTTCAATCGAATGCGATGAAAAAGGTTACCAAGAAAAAGATTGATTTGAATGAAATTGCTTCCTTAATGGGACGAAAAGGGGGGAAAGCAGGAACTGGAAAATCAAAGAGAAGAGGCAATTCCAGTTACTATCGAGATATGCAAAGAAAATCAGTTAAATCTCGTAATAAAACTGAAGTTAAAAGAGATGGTTAATTTTATTTAATCCAATCCTGTTGGGCTACAATGAACTGCCATTGCCCTCTGTATCTCGAAAGGTATCCGAACCCTGAAATAGAGCTTTTTGTAGAGTGTGCAAAAAGAGTTTTTCGGACACCGGGATCATGACTGTATAGACCTAAAGAATATCCCTGAATGTTTATTGTAAGGGGATTCTTTTTTTGTACAAAACCTGTGAATTTAAAGGTTTTACCAAAATATTTGGGTTTTAGAAATTCGTTTTTCCAAAGTTTGGCAGTGTTCTTGGCAGATTTATAATCGATTGCTCTCTGGGTAATTTCAGTTTTCTGAAAATTATTTCCTACTTTGGTGGGTTGATTTGAAATTTGAAAAATTGCAGAAATTGGAAAATGATCACTACAACCAAAGCCGCTTAAATCATTGGACCATGGAAAAGGAATTTCTAAACTATCTATCTGATTGATTTCTTTAAAACTTTCCACCCGAAATGAATCGCTGACATAATTTATCCCTTTTGCATCATACATAGTACTGGGCAAAATAATATGCATAAGTGTACCCCAGTATCCTCTCCATGCATCGGAGCCCCTTTTGTTTGATGGTAATTCATGCCATAGATTATAAAGTTTTTTTCCTGTTCCATTTAAGTTCGGTTCAATTGCTGAAGAAAGTAAGATATCATTTATCCCGGTCTTATGCATAAGACTTTTGTAAACCGTTGATTGATTATAGTGTGAATTTAAATCACCTGCTATGATATAATCTCCATGAGGACTTTCCTGGCAAAATTGATCTATCCGTTTCCGTAAAGTCTCTGCATTTTCAATTCTGTGCAATTCCATTTCTGGTGAAGAGGCACCTGATTTCCAGTGATTATTAAATAAAGTAAGTTTGTGACCATTAATTAATAAAGTTGTTTCCAAAATGGGTCTGGCCATTTTGATTGGGTGAAGTTTAGATTCAATGATTGGAAATTTAGAAAGGGTAAGACAGTGAACTGCTGGCCATTTTTCTATGGGTTCTCTGGGATTATATCCAAGTTCGTAATAATAGGGACCTAATCCCTTTTGTTTAAGTTCAAGTAATAATTCTTCGGTCGCCGATTTAATTTTACTTGGGCTTCGATCCACTTCAATTTCCTGAAATAAAATAATTTCAGGTCCTGATTTACCTCCTATTTTTTTTAAAACACTAGAAATAATTTCAAGTTTGTTTTCTAGTTCATTTATTCCATAGTTTTCTTTTTTATAATCGTCATACAGAGAAATATTATCTCGATCAAACAGGTTTTCCACATTATATGCGACCACCTTAAATGGTTGATTACAGAGCAGGATGGAAGGAAAAGCTAAAAGGCACAGTATTAAAAAAAATACTGTTTTGAAAGTACGGGCAGTTTGTATCATTACCCTTAGACTGAATAACAACTTGCTAAGCAGCAATTCGTTTCTTCTCAGTTCTGAGAAAAACCGGTTGAAGGTCAGTAGACTCGGATGGGTCAAACTCATAACCAGCAATAGAAAATTTTCGAATACCCTCAATTGAAGTAATCTGGTTCTGAATCAAATGACCTGCCATCATACCTCGTGCTTTTTTTGCATAAAAGCTGATTATCTTGAATTTACCATTTTTTTCGTCCTTAAAAACGGGTGATACGACTTCAGCTTGCAAATCTTTTCTCTGTACTGATTTAAAATATTCTTGAGAAGCTAGATTTATTAATAGTTTAGATCTGGATGCTTTTAAATCACGATTGATGGCATTGCATATCTTATCACCCCAAAATGCATATAAATCTTTACCGGCAGGGTTTGCATAAACTGTACCCATCTCTAAGCGGTGGGCTTGTATCAGATCAAGAGGGCGCAGCAGACCATAGAGTCCGGAAAGTAGACGAAGATGCTTCTGTGCGAAAGAAAAATCCTTTTTTTTGAATTCCCATGCTTTCAATCCCTCATAAACATCTCCTTTGAAGGCAAGAATGGCTTGTTTAGAATTGTATGTGTCATGATTTATATTCCATGATTTATATCTTTGAGAATTCAGTGTTGCTAATTTTTCACTAATCCCCATGAGGTCACGAATATCTTGGTTATCCAATTTGGAGAGACCTGAGATTAAATTTTTTGATAAGGACAGAAACTCGGGCTCGGTGCATGTTTTTTCAACAACAGGGCTATCAAAATCAAGGGTTTTTGCTGGGGACAAAAGGATAATCATATGTGAATCTTTTTATTATGACTTAATACCTAATCAAGAAAATAAATAAAATAATATTTGCATAAATACACTAAATTTATAAGTTAGCATTATGATTAAATATAAAAAGCCTCTTAAATTAACTAATTTTTCATTAATTCGTTCCTTTGCGAGCACTCGATTTACAGACTCTGGAGAGGGTATTGTTAGAGAAAAAAAAGACGATTTAGAACATAACCGATTTTCCTTATCCGATGGGATAAATTTGCTGAGTTTTTGGATTATGTATCCCCAACTAATCACGGGTCTCAAGGTATCTGCTTTACTTAACGAAAAGCCACCATGACGAGAATTCACCATTTAAGGGAAAAATTACTTCAATATTTTATTTTTGTTAATTTTCTGTTAACTTTTTCAAAGAATTTATGAGACATTCATGCACCGATGTATGATTTAAGGTTTGGAACTCAATAAAAGAAAAGGTTGGTTTTTATGTTTTTGCATTTCTAGCAAACTGTCTTATTCGAAGTCGAATTTGTGTAGTATAGATATCTAATTTTCTGGTTGTAGATTTTTCTTTCGTATTTAATTCGTTGATTTAAGGAGTTAATTATTTTAATTAAACATCTTAAATCGATAACCTTACTTTTGGCGGGCGAATATCAATTTTATTTTTTTTACGCCTGTGAAATATGCTTTTTCTTAAGTTAACTCGCACTGCTAAGAATTTTTCTTCCAGATTCGGATGGTTGATTGCTGAACTTGTATTTGTTTTTCTTGGTTTATACGGTGCTTTTCTACTTGAACGAATGCATGACGAAAAAATGGATTTGTTGAGAAAACGACAAATTCTTGAAGCACTCGTTCAGGAATTTGAAAGTTATTCGAAAGAACTTTCCGATGCGAGTACATCTCTGGATGAGGGATATGGTGTCCCGTTTTTCTCAAAATATGCCGGAGGCGAGCGTCCTTTTCCATCACAAATTCCACTCGTAGGTATGGGCAATGTAAATACTGGAATTTGGGAAGCCATGCTTGGCAGTGGAGGAATGGAAATCCTTGAGGTTAAAAGGATTCAGGATGTTCAGGCGTTTTTTAAAGATTATCAAGACTTTCTTAGACTGTTACAAGATTTCAAAGAATTATATAATTCTTTTATTCTTCCTGAGTATGATCGGAATGCCACTTTTTTTTATGAAGCGAGTGGGTCAGAATTACGGGATAAATACAAATGGTATGTGAATCAGCTTTTTCAGATGGGAATGGGGTTAAGAGCACTGAGCGAAAAAGCATCTTCTACATTGATTATTTTGAAGGATGAACTACAAAGAACGATTAGAGTTCAAAATCCTCGTGCGTTTGAAGAAAAAGATGACAATAAGACGCGAAGATCTTCTGGAAAAAAACGAAATAAGCGATAGTTATTAAAGCTTTTCTGAATAGTTTTTTAAAAATCTCTATGGACTTTTAATGCAAAGTTTTGCCTGATTAATAAGCATTAAATTGAGGATACATTCCTAATGAATGGTAATATTATTATTCATTGATGTTTTTTTTTGGCTCAAAACGCTTAAAAAATAAACATTTGAAAGATTTTTGTAATATGTCTAGCTAAGTAATGCTTTTTATTAGAAAACTTTATGAAACCCTTTTCCTCAAAAATATTTATCTGCATATTATGCATGCATGGTTTTGTACTAAAAGGGGACTCCAATTTCTATTCTCAAGAAAATTTCATCAGGAATTTGGAAGATCTACAAAAAAGAATGGATCTTCTAAATCAAAGGCTGGCCGAGAAAACAAATTTCCAACCAACTCCCCGATTAAATCCTTTTTCTAACCCAAGTTCGAATGTTCAAGATCCTGCCAGGCTCTTTGATCAATTATACCAGCCAAATAGCTTACAGGATTCTGCTTCCAATCAAATCACAACGGATCAGAGTATCGAAAATGCCTTGGCAAAAGATCCTAAGAATCCAGACTTTTCCATCTATCAAGTTTATCCTTTGAGAATTTCTTACGGGACAGACTTTCCTGGATTACCCGATTTAAATGAATTGAGAAAAATCAAGTTTAGAAGCTCTCTTCATGGAGGTGTAATTGATTTAGGTGGTCTGATGAAAGAGAATGTAAACGCGAAACCTTACCGATTAAGTACTGACGATCTGAGAGAAATTGCTCAGATATGTGTTCATTATTTGAAGGAAAATGGACTAGAAGGAATGGTTGCCATGGTGAGTCCTTCTCAGATTGATCCGAGTAGCGGAGCTGATTTAAGAAGAATGGGGCAGTATGGTTTGGATATAAAAGTATGGGTTTCCAGCGTTAAACAAGTTCATTTGGCATATTCCGCTTCGGATAGCAACAGATCCGAAGATAGGATTAAACGAATTATCGCTAAACAATTAAGTAAACAGGATGTAATTGGTAAGCCTTTACAGTCTAAATTTAAGAGAACCGTAAAGAGAATAGGTCGCAATCCTGGCAAATCAGCAAGATTACTTTTACTACCAACCAAGCAACCGGGCGTTGTCGAAGGAGTTGTTGAAGTTAAGGGGCAAAAGAAAACGCAGATTGCCCTCGGAGTTGCAAACAATGGAAGTCCGACCACTGGCGAATGGTTATATAATGGACAATTTCGTTTACACGAGCTTACTCGTTCTGATGATCCGCTTGATTTGTCCTTTTCGATTTCTGAAACGGGAGAGCGTTTTGGATTGGGTATGGGGTATCGAGTTCCTTTAGTTCAGCCTGGGGTTTTAGACCTTTCCATTCGTGGAAATTATGGAGAATATGATGGTTCGAGTTTCGCTCTTACTCCAATTCATTTTGAAGGTTCTTCTCTGAGTGGTGATATCGCCCTTCATGGTAGTCCTTTATCATGGGAGAGCGATAAAGGAGGATTTGGCTACCAAATCGGATTTAATTATGAAAGAGTAAACGCTCGAAATTCAATTTTTCAGGAAGATGCGGAAGGAACTTTTCTTACCCCAAGAATTTCTTTAATTAGGGAGCGTAAAGGACAAGTCATCCGCTCTCTTGCCTCCCTAACGCTGAAGTCAAATGTTGGTTCCATTCCTCAGAATCAGAGAGAGTTTTTGGGAGGTTTTCAAGTAGAAGAGAAAGTGCCTGTCCTTTCACTGGCTCATCAAAGCTTGATTAATTTAAGTAAGTTCTTTGGTGATTCTTCCGATCCCTACGGGAATCTTGATCGGCATTCATTATTATTAAATTTTAAATTGGCTGCTGCTCTGACTAATAACCGCATGCTTCCCCAAAGGCAATGGTTGCTAGGGGGAACAATGGGGGTGAGGGGATATCCGGAGGCAATTGTGGCTGGTGATCATGGCTTTCTCTTTTCGATGGAATATCGTTGGAAATTATTTTCTTTAGGTTCCTCTCCCAAAAAGAGATTTTCACTTTCTATCGCACCATTTTTTGATTACGGACAATCCTTTGTGAAGGATCCATTTTTCTATGAATCCGATCAGACCTTGATTGGTCTTGGATGTGGTCTATTTTCAGAACTACCTGGAGGAGGACGGGCAAGGATTGATTTTGCCAAACCACTCAAAAAAGTTGAAACGGGTACGGGGGTTCGCGATGGAACCCGCGGGAATGATTATCGAATTCATGCATCCACACAATGGGTATTTTAAAAATGAGAAAATATTTATTCCATATCGTGTTTTCTTTTTTCCCGGTATTTTCTGGGCTCTCTTTACCTGAGGGAACAACTTCTGTTCAGGGTGATGGAAATGATGTCCAAACTGTGGGTTCTGAAATGATAATCACGGCATCGGATAATAGTATTTTTGAACATCAGAGTTTTAATGTGGCTCCAAATGAAACGATTCGTTTTGTTCAGCCTTCAATTGAATCCCGTGTACTTAACCGGGTCGTTGGAGCAGGTACAAAGTCGAGTATTCAGGGGAATA
>NZKY01000165.1 GCA_002694035.1 Opitutia bacterium | reverse complement strand
TTTTCAAGAATTATTTGAATATTATATGGATTTGTAATACCCAATCCTGAACCAATTGGGGATGCTAATGGCATGATAGAAACACAACCCAAATCATCTAATTCCTGACACGCAATGGGATCATCAGTACAATAAACCATTACTTGAAAGCCATCCTCAATTAGAATCTTTGCTGCCTCAATAGTCTGGCTCATGTTAGGAAATAAAGTTTTTTCATCGCCGAGAACCTCGAGTTTGACCAAATCATGGCCATCTAATAGCTCACGTGCTAACTGGCAAGTTCTGACTGCATCAGTGATGGTATAACATCCTGCAGTATTGGGGAGAATAGTAGTTGTGTTGGGATTTATGAATTCTAACAAATTTGGACCTTGCTCTTGACCGATATTGGTCCTGCGAATAGCAACTGTGACTATTTCTGCTCCTGATGCCTCAACGGCTTCTTGGGTCTCTGTAAAATCTTTATACTTTCCAGTACCTACTAATAATCGAGAATTAAAGGTTCTAGAACCAATGGTTAGAGTATCCATTATCCTCCTCCTACAGCAATCACAATCTCTACTACATCATTGTTGGTAAGAGTATAATCGGCAATTGCTGATTTCGGAATAATTTCTTGATTGACCTCAACTGCAAATCTTGCATTGGTTAGATTCAAGCTATCAACTAGATCGGACAAGGATGAAGATTTTAATGTAAGTGAGGAGCCGTTTAGTACTATCTGCAACCGTTGGGCGGTCACAATCTGCCTGACATAGAACCCTTAAGTTTTTTTAGAGCTCCATTTTCGATTTGTCGAATTCTTTCTGCAGATACTTGATATTCATCTGCTAATTCGTGCAAAGTAACTTTAGTATCTGCTAAGTATCTTCGCAAAATAATGTCCTTACTTCTGTCATCTAAAGATTTGAGGGCATCTAACAATTCATCATTATGGAATTCCATTGTTTGCTCGGCTTCAACGAGGTCAGCTGGATTAGCAGCACTGTCCTCAAGATATTGTGATGGTGACATAATTTGGTCGTCAGAATCACTGGTATCACTTGGAGCATCAAATGGTGTGTCGTTAGCAGAGAGACGTTTTTCCATATGTAAAACATCTTTTACTTCTACATTTAAGTCTTTGGCAATATTCTCGGCTTCCTCTTTTGTCAACCATTCAAGAGTTTTCTTTTTACTGCGCAAATTGAAAAATAGTTTACGTTGAGCTTTAGTTGTAGCAATCTTAACAAGTCTCCAATTTTTAAGAATATACTCATGAATTTCTGCTTTAATCCAATGCACAGCAAATGATACGAGTTTCACACCTCGATTGGGATCAAATTTATTCACGGCTTTCATCAGCCCAACATTGCCCTCTTGGATAATATCACCAACTGGCAAACCGTAACCAGAGTAAGATCTGGCAATATGGACAACAAACCTTAAATGATGAATAACCAATTGGCGAGCAGCATCAAGGTCATCTTTTTCATATAATTTAAATGCAAGCTCTTTTTCCTGTTCCGGAGTCAGTATCGGAATAGAATGAACACAAGCTAGATAAGATTCTATATCTTTACCTGGTGTGGTCAGTTCAATTTTCTGTAAATCAGTACCCATTATATTTTTTACTTATAATATATTATACATAATAATTATGTAGACCCTAAATTATAGCAATTTTTTTGCAAATTCTTCCACTATTGGACCAAATTCTTTGTAAATTAGTTCATTTTTGAAAGCCACAAAGGGGGGATTAAGGATGTTTTCTTTGGCATAAGTCAATGATTTTTGATTTTCTAAACTAAAAGTTAGCCCTCCATATTGATCTAATACAGCATGCGGGGCTGCAATGTCCCATTCTGAGGTAGGCCCGAAACGTGGATACAAATCTGCATCATCATCACACAATGCAGTAAATTTTAGTGAACTCCCTTTTTGCACTAAATCAAATGGGATATTTTTCTTTTCTAGATGATTTAAAAAACTAAGATCTTCCTCTTTTTGATGATTTTTTGACATCACAATCCTCAATTTGTCTCGTAATGTAAATGTTAAATTCGGTTTTTCATCGCAACTAGTCCAAACTTTTTCTAGGACTGGACTTTGGACCAATCCAAATATAGGCTCCCCCATTTTGATTAAGGCAATGTTAATTGCAAAATTTCCATCTTTATTAACAAAACCTTTTGTGCCGTCCAATGGGTCTATAAGCCAGTATTGCGATGCATAGGTATCCGCAGCATTAAAGGTTTCTTCTGAAACAACAGGAATAGTGGGAGTTAGAAGTTTTAAGCCTTCAATAATAATTTTATTGGAAGCAAGATCTGCCTGCGTTATTGGTGAACCATCTTTTTTTTCTTCACTAATAAATTCTTGTGAATATACTTTCATGATCGCATTGGCGGCTTCGAAAGATAACTCCTTAAGGGATTTCAGCAAGTCTGAGCTAATTTTCATGAGCTTATTATAGTCAATTAGTTTTATTTAGGGCGGCAATTCCTTATAATTTTCAGTCATGAGCAAACAACTAACTGATAATCTAGAATTTGTTTTGAAAAAATTAAAAATTCTTAGCAAAGATAGAAAAGTAGTGCTATCACACTACGAAACTTTTGAGTTGGTTGAAGAATTGCGAGAAAAAATACAAGAATCTTTGGAAATAGTAAAAAAATGAGTAAATATACCTGCTTTGACCTTTCGGTAACAAATCATATAGCCCAAGTAACTTTATCTCGTGGAGATGAGTTGAATACAATGAATAGAAGTTTTTGGAAGGAGCTGTCTCATATCATGGATGAGATCAATCGTAACTCTGAAGTTCGGGTTGTCATCATGTCATCGACAGGGAAACATTTTTGTGCGGGCATGGATTTAGATGCGTTTTCTCATGGTGTCGATAATATTCCAAATGATAAAAAACCTGATGCTGCACGAGTTGGCGAAGCTATTTATCGGTCAGCTAAAGAACTCCAAGGATATATCAGCTCTATGGAAAAAATAAGAGTACCAGTTATTGTTGCAATTCAGGGTGGATGTATTGGAGGTGCGGTAGACATGGTAACTGCCTGTGATATTCGCCTAGCGACAGCAAAGGCATTTTTTTGTATTCAGGAAATCAATATAGGTATGGCAGCTGATGTGGGAACTTTGCAGCGCCTACCCCGCTTAATACCTGATTCAAAAATGCGTGAACTTGCCTATACAGGAAGACGAATGTATGCCGATGAGGCTAAATCTTCAGGTCTGGTAAGTGATACTTACGATTCGGAAGAAGATATGCTTGCGGCTGCCAAAGAACTTGCTGAACAGATTGCCTCAAAATCACCTATTGCTATTCATGGACTAAAAGCTGTCATGAATTATTCTCGCGATCATACTATTGAAGATAGTCTTGAATATAATGCTCTATGGAGTGGAGCAATGCTGAGTCAAGAGGATATGACCGAAGCCATCAGTGCATTTCTTGAAAAACGTGAGGCAACTTTCAAAAAGTTGGCTGATGTCAAAGATTTTGACGAGACCGGAAGTTAATGTTTTCTTAAAAAAACTGGTTGAGAACTAGTTGAGTCTTGTTTACTGAATTTATATCCCTCTAAATTAAAAGCAGATAGATCAGCCGGATCTTTGATACGATTTTGCACAATAAACCTTGCCATTAATCCTCTAGCTTTTTTGGCATAAAAACTTATAATTTTATAAGTACCTTTAGTATTGTCTTTGAACACTGGTGAAATCACATTCGCATCCTCAGCAATATTTCCAAGCACTTTGTAATATTCATTTGAAGCAAGATTTATAAGAGTATTCGAATCGCTTAAGACTGAATCCCTTACCGTATCACCCCAAAATTCATATAAATTTTTGGAGCCATTAATTTGTAATTTAGTCCCCATTTCCAATCGATACGGCTTCATAACATCTAAAGGTTTTAGAGCTCCATACAAGCCGGAAAGTATTCGTAGATGCTTCTGTGCAAATGTCATGTCTTGTTTATTAAAGTCTTCTGCCTGTAAGCCCTGATACACATCTCCTTTAAAGACAAGCAAAGCTGGTTTTGCTGTATTAGATAATTTTTTTGAAGCATTCCAAGATTGATAACGGTCAAAATTAAGTGATGCCAACTTATCACTCAAACCCATTAAAGAGGCTATCTCACTGGGTTCTTTAGCTTTCAATGTTTTAACTAATTGACTCGATTTTGGCAAAAAACTTGGGACAGTATGCTTGTCAGTGTAATTCACACTATAATCAAGGGTCTTAGCAGGTGATAATACGGTAATCATGAAGAGTATTTTAGAAAAGAACAAAAGATGAATCAATTGATCGGTAAACTTTTTTCCTATTTATTACCAATAATTGTGTTTTTAGTAGTTATTGTCGTCTTTTCTCGGTATTTTTTAGGGATAGGTCGAGCTGACTTACAAGAAGTTGTTTTGTATTTACATGCCATAGTCTTTTTGGGGTGTGCAGGTTGGGCACTGACCGAAGATGAGCATGTGAGGGTCGATATTCTTTATAAGAATAGTTCACATAAGTATCAAAAATGGGTAAATATATTTGGTCTGATTTGTTTTGTGATTCCTGTAGTTGTAATTATTGGTTGGTATTCTATCGATTTTGTTGCTATGTCATGGACATTGAAGGAAGCATCAACTGAACCTGGTGGTTTACCAACAGTTTATTTACATAAGACTCTTATTATTTTATTTCCAATTGTTTTAACTCTCGCTACTTTGTCTAAACTGTTCAAATTATGGAAATAATTGCACTGCTGCTTATTATTTGTGTATGTGGAGCACTGCTCTTGGGATACCCCGTAGCATTTACCCTAGCAGGTACTTCTATTTTGTTTGCAGGTATGGGAATTGTATTAGGATTTTTTGAGGTGAACTTACTCAGAACCATTCCTATAAGAATTTTTGGGATCATGAACAATCAAACTTTGCTAGCCGTACCTTTATTTGTGTTTATGGGAGTGGTACTAGAAAAATCGGGGATTGCTGCACAAATGCTTACTGATATGGCCAAAGCCTTTCGTAATATCAAAGGTGGTTTGAGTATTTCCATTATTATTGTAGGAGCATTGCTGGCTGCAAGCACTGGTATAGTTGGAGCAACTGTAGTGACCATGGGATTAATGTCTTTGCCTGCACTTATCCAAGAAGGTTATAACAAAAAATTTTCATCGGGTTTAGTGGCTGCAACCGGGACCTTGGGGCAAATTATCCCCCCTTCCATTGCCTTAGTACTATTGGGAGATGTCATGTCAAACGCCTATCAAAGAGCTCAAAATGATTTAGGTATTTTTGCTGTCGAAACTGTATCTGTTGGTGATCTCTTTGTGGGTGCAATCGTTCCTGGCTTATTAATCTGTCTATTTTTTTTAATCTATTCTATCTACTTTAATCGTAATCTTCCGGCAAACTCTGATATAGATACTAATCTGACACTTCAGCCCATTTTACGATCATTGGTACCCCCAATGTTATTAATCTTTCTTGTTCTAGGTTCAATCATTGCAGGTATTGCGACTCCCACAGAAGCTGCTGCTATTGGAGCAATGGGAGCTATCGGCATAGCTCTCTTTCTCAAAAAATTGAGTATGAATTTAATCAAAGAAGTTAGTCAACGAACGGCTCTGATCACGACAATGATTTTTGCTATTCTCATCGGGGCCTCGATTTTTTCACTAATCTTTAGAGGTGTTGGTGGTGATGCTTTAGTTGATGTTATTTTTGAGTTAGTGCCTGGGGGTAAATATTCTGCATTACTATTTGTCATGCTGATGATCTTTCTTCTTGGTTTTATTCTGGATTTTATTGAAATTTGTTATGTCTTTATCCCCCTGCTTGCACCACCTTTATTAATGATGGGATTTGATCCAGTTTGGTTGGCTGTGCTCCTGGCTATCAACTTACAGACTTCTTTCTTAACTCCACCATTTGGATTTTCACTTTTTTATTTGAGAGGAGTAGCTGATGCATCTATTAAAACGCAGTACATATATCAAGGAGTGGTTCCGTTTATTCTTATGCAAATTGCAGTCTTACTGCTGGTGATTCTATTTCCGGTATTAGTGTTATGAAAATATCAACATCTATGTTGCTAGGCTGCCTACTGATTATTTCTTGCTCGCACAATGAAATGATCTCTGACAAAACTATTACTGTTTTTGACAAACAAACCATCAGTTTCTCCCCAGGCATGGAAACTGATGCTTTAGATAATATGGTCTCACTGGGTTCAGGCAGATTAGTCTTAAAGAAAATACAACTGCCAAAAAAAAATTATTATCACCATGCACAAGCTACCATCCGACTGGAATCCACTGGGGATCCATGGGATAAATCAGGTTCCTTTTTTATCTTGCCTGGGGCAGAACTTGAAAATTTGGATCATACCAGCTCCGTCGAATTGTTAAGATTCATAACACCATTTGGGGTTGGTTATTTTAATGATCAAGAACATATTCAAAAATTAAAACCATCTTACATTCCCAGATGGGAAGATGATATTACT
>NZKY01000126.1 GCA_002694035.1 Opitutia bacterium | reverse complement strand
GATATCTGAAAAAAATTTAAGATTGTTGTGAATATAGACCGTTTAATTGACCGAATTGAAAAAGCTCTCAGGGAGAAAGGTACTACTGATCCAGTTTTTCATGCTTTAGCCAAAGAATATGCAAATTTTCGAACTCAGATTGATGAAAGATTAGAGCATTGTGTAACACTGATTCGCTCGGGCAAGGATTTTGCTGCCCGTGAACTTGCGGAACAACCGCCCGATGTTCTTACATTAATGGAAAAGCTCTCTTTTGCCAATGATGGTAAGTGGAGAGGGGTTTGCGACGAAAAAGGGCTATACACAGGACCAACTTGGGCGGATGAGCATGTTGATCTTCTGAACGGTCTTTACGATAAAGAAATTACAGAGGATAGCCCATTATTTCGGGAATATCGAACTGCAGCTAGGAGTAGAGACCAGGAAAAAACTTTTAAGATTTTAAAAATGATCTTGAAAGCGAATCCCGATCACGCGGCCGCAAGAAGACATTTTGGTCAGTTAAGCGTAAAGATATTAGAGGATAAAATTAAAGAATTAACAAGCCTGATTGCCGCAGGTCGGGAAGCAGAATTTCTGGATCTTATTATTGACATCGAGGATACTGATTGGGTTGTTCAACCCAAAGGAGAGGAATGGGAAAATGCACTCGCTGTAAGAGAAAGTGTTGAAAGAAGAAATGCAAAGGCAAGACTCGAGCAAATACTGGTTGAAATTGCTTCTTTTAAGGCAGCTGATGATTGGAAAGGTTCGTTGGCATTAATTGGTGAGTTTTTTAATTTGGCTCAGGAGCACGGTTTGGAAGGTGAGCTAGCGGCTGACGATATTAATGTTTACAATGAGTATAAAGAATGGGCTGAAGATTTGGCCGAGGATGCGAAATCAGAGAGAGAGCTTGAGGCAAAAGTTTCGAGCTTTAAGAACCGGCTCGCAGAAATGCATCAGTCTGAAACACAGGGTAAAAAGACTTTAGAAATTTATCTTGAGGAACAGAATGAGCTTCGAAAATTCCGTCAGGATTTTCAGGACTTAGGAAAATCTTTATCTCCTGAAATTATGATGGATCTGCAAAAAGCAGAATCTCATATTAAGACTCGTATTGCCCGCTTGCGTGGTCGTACAAAGAGGCTTTGGTTTGCTGCAGTTTTTGCTTTCGTTCTGGTCGCCATTGGTTCGGTAGCGGGTCTTTGGTGGTTAAAAGGTTTTTGGGATGCCCGGAGTGCAGCTGAGGCGGTTACTAAAGTTCCAAACCCTACTCAACAATGGGAAAAACTAAATGCATTTATAAGCAATCATGGTGATTATCTTGAAGATATTGAAGTAAGAAAATTTGTGGATCAATCCGTGGATAAGATTTTCAGGGATGCAAGTAATAATTTGGTAACAGAAAGCCAAGATGAATTCCTACTTGTTACTCAGGATAAGTCGCTCCTGCCCATTCTCAAAAAGGAAGATGTCGAAAGAAAAAGGGCAGTTGTTGTAGGATCAATGTGCGATAAAATACTTGAAGACTTGGATAATGACCCCAATTTTGAAATCAGAGACGGAAAACGATTTCTTGAACTCTTCGAAAGTGCCCCAAGGGTAAAAAAAGATGATCAGGGTAAACCATTACCCCTGGGCGAGGTCGATTACTACAGATTTCAGGAAAACAAAATTGTACTTGATAAACTACAGGAAATTGCGGCCTCGATGGCTCGTATAGAGGACAATTACGATCGAAAATCTGAACGTTTTAAAAAACTTGCAGAAGAGGTCAAAAATTTTGACTCGAAAGTTCTCAAGGCATGGAAAGAATTTCGCGATTCAGGAAAAGCGGATCATGGTATTTTGGCTCAGGAAAAATATTTGGATCAACTGGACTCAGAAACTAGAGAGTTTTCCGGTTCAGAAGCGATTGATCCAAATGACTATCGTGAGGTCAGAGATGCCATTCGTCAGCTTAAACAAACCTGGAAGGGATATTCCAAGGAAGTGGAAAATAAATCAGGATCCTCCTATGATCAATTGCTTAAACAAGCAGATAAACTATTAGCTCAGAGCAAGAGAGGTGCGACTCCTGATGAAAAACTTGGTTTTTTACGTGAGATGTCACAAGTTCTGACTAAAATTACTGAATTGAATAAAAGCTCTACCGAACAGGAACAAATGTCATCTGTACAAGATCGTGAGTTTAGGGAACTTTTGGAAGCACAGAAAGAGTCGGTCGCCGCACTGGGTCAATTAGGAGAGGTTGAAGGTGATTTGGGGAAGGCAAAAAGTTTAAAAGAATACTTTTTCGCTCTTGAAAAGCTTTTACAAAACGAAGCACTTGAAAAATCCAAAGCATCGCATATTCGCACTGTGCTTTCTCATCGGGCAAAGTTTTCGAACGATGATGGTGAATTAAGAAGTAAGCTTTTTATTGAAGGCCCTGCGGAAATTTGGGAAAAAGTTGAATCTGGAGAAATCGTGCTTCAACCTGATGAATCCAGGAAAGAATTTGACCACATCATGGCTATTCTAACTCGTCCCGACTTGCGAAATATTTGGAATTATCGATTGGTCGAATGTACTCCTAAGCAAACCGCTCAACAAAGCGTCTACACCACGAATAAAAAACCACTCATGTCTCTATATTCGTATGGTCCTGTAAAAGAAGAGGAAGTGGCTCAAAAATTTGATGAACAAGGACAACCTATTCCTAATCCTGTTAAGACCAGAGTTCAGGTCGGTGAATTCCATTGGAATGGAAAAGTGGAAGGCCGTGAATTTCAGGCTACCGTATTTGGTGGAGGAATCAAAGGTTTGACTGTGGAGGGTGGTGAATTAACTCCCGAATCTACATTTTTAAATCAGCAAATAGAACGCCGACTGGACCCCAATACGAAGAGCATCGCCGGGCCATTAATGGAAATGCTTGAAGTTGTTATTGCAGATGAGTCAATATCCCCACTACTTAAAGCTTTTCTGCATCGTGAAATAGTCGAACTGATGAAAAAAAATCCAACCGCGTGGGGGGTGGCTCTCAGCGGCCAACTACTTGAGGATTATGAGATGCTTATTTCCAAAGTGAAAATCCGGATTCGTCCCACTGACTGGATGGATGTGAAGGCAAATGAATCTTTATCAGCTAGTTTGGCTCAATTTTACACCCAAATTGGAAAAAGAGATTATTTCCCAGAGGCTAATTTTACTCTGGGCGTTCTTAAATCTCTGCAAAAAGTAGAGTTCTCTTTGGTAGGTCATGTTGATGTAAATGAAAGAACTCGTTTTAATGGAGCGACTCCTGGAATTTATTGGGGACTTGCTGAGAAGGATGGAACATTGAAAATTTCCAAGCCATCCGATTCTAAAGTTGTTCCTTTTAGTCCATTGATTGAAACAGATCCCAAACTTGAAAATTTACTTTCCCAAAGTTATGCAAATGCAAATCTGCCTAATGGAAAATTTGGGAATGCTTCAACCCTTTTACCCTTGGACTTCTCTAAGTAAAGATGGCTTTTCAAGATAAATACTCTGTATCCAAAAGAGGACAGACTGCAGGACCTTTTACAGCAGTTGAGATTATTGATTTATTAAGAATGAAAGAGCTAAGCACCATTCATAAGGTAAAGCTTGGTCAAGACTGGTTAACAGTATCTGATTTTATAGACAGGTATGAAAAAGGTCTACTGCCGGAACAAAATCTTGATAAAGTATTTGAAGATTCAGAGCAGGATACAGTAGAAGATGAAGAGGTTCAGAAGGAAGTGGATTCTGAGGCTGAACAGGTTACTGAACCCGAGCCTGAACCCGAGCCTGTACCTGTCGAAATTGAAGTTCCTGAACCTGGTCCTGCTACAGAAATACATGTAAACCGTTCAGGTACTCAATTTGGCCCCTATTTGCTTAAGGAATTAAAAGACTACTTGAAGGCTGGGAATTTACGCTTTAGTGATTTAGTTTGGTTTGATGGTGTTCCTGAATGGGTTCCATTATCTAAAATTCCTGGCGTTGCCGATGGATTAAGTTCTCTTGGTTCGGCAGCACCTCCTCCTCCTAAACCACCTCCTGCTCCTGCCGTGCCTGCTGGACCACCTCCTTTGTCTGCTGTTCCTGCTTCACCTTCAATTCCCAAACAAACTATTGCAAGTGAGTCTATTCAAACACCTGCAGATGAAGAAGAAGACGAAGTTTCAGAAAAAGATTCTTCGATTGAAAACGACCTGCTTCAGGATAATCTCTCTTCGCACGGAGCCCGTTTAACTGCTGGCTTAGTGGATGGTTTGATCTTAAGTATTGTAGTAGGGACACTTTTTGGTATTGCCGGTGCAGTATCTCAATTTGACAATACTCTTATCATTGCCGCTATAGTTGCCTATTTTCTTCTTGGATGGCTCTATTTTGGTCTGGGTGAGTCTTCAAAGTCTGGTGGTTTTATTGGGAAAAAGATGGCTAAAATAAAAGTCGTCCGTCTGAGCGATAATCAAACCCCAGGGTTTGGTACAGCTTCCCTGCGGGCTATCCTTAAAATTCTTTTTTCACTTACCGTAATCTTGCCTTTTATAGTATTTCTTACCCCAAGAAGACAAGGTCTTCACGATTTTGCCTGTGGTACTGTTGTTAAGGGTTCAGAGGAGACTTAAACTTTAGTTAAATTATTTGATTTATAATTATGAAAGGAAAAAATAAATGGACGGAGGAGTAGGATTTGATGAACCCGAGTTAAGCTGGTCGACACAGGATATTGAGCAAAAAATTGGATTCAGCGGTGGTCGCTACACCGATACCAATGCCTTTTTTACTTTTTTGGTCGGACTCATCCTTTCCACGCTTTTTTTCTTGGCATTAGAATTTGTCATTGGTGATTCAGGAACTGCAGCTGAATGGAAAGAGCAAAACACTGAAATGGTGACCTTGGAGGATGGAACTCAGGAGGAGCAAGTTCGTGATATTCCTCTTCATGTTGCCTTTGCCGATAAGTTCATAAACCGTGGGATAGGTGGATACTTAATGGGTGCCGGGATTACACTGCTGTTTTTCTGGGCTCTGGCCATTCTATTTGTGAAGGGTAGGAAAGTAAGTTTTCAACGAAAAATTTTAGCTCTCAATCTTATACCACAAGATCCAAATTTCTTCCTTAACAATGCAACTGCAAGGGATGCTTTATTAAGAATTAGAGGGCAGGTGGATGATCCTAAACATTTTTTACTTCTGAACCGAATTGATGTTGCACTTTCTAATTTGCAAAACATTGGTGAAATAAGTGAAGTGGCTAGTTTGACCAACGCACAGGCTTCAATTGATGAGGATCAAGTATCTGCCAGTTATAGTTTGATCAATGGATTTAACTGGGCAATTCCAGTTCTTGGATTTATTGGAACAGTTCTTGGTCTTGGTTCTGCTATTGGAGAATTCGGAGTCACTATCCAACTAGCGGATGATGTTGATAAATTAAAAAATTCACTAACTGATGTCACGGGTGGTTTATCCACTGCTTTCGATACGACATTGTTAGGTCTGGTAGCATCGATTGTGGTTCAGATGGTAATGACTTTTCGAAAAAGACAGGAATTTTTGTTACTCGATGAGTGTAATGAGTATTGCCAAACTTATGTTTTGGCCAAATTAAAGCTCGAAAAGTCCGGCAGAGGACGCACCTGATAAAATCAAAGATTGGTAAATTTTTGCTTCCAAATTAAGCGATGGGGAGAAGTAGTAGAAATAGTGAAGAAAAAGTAAGTTTCTTTGCATTTCAGGATATCATTACTGCGGTGATTGGTATTCTTGTATTAATTGCTCTGATTCTCGCTCTGCAAGTTAATCCAAAACGGGAGCTCGAAGGAGAAAATCCTGGAAATAATACGGCTCCGGTTGAACTTATTGAGGGAGAAAATGATGGTGGGGGGAATGCGACTATTGTCGTAGCATCAGAATTTAATGCCTCTAAAGTAATTGAAGAGATCGCCGAACTTCATCAGGAAATAGAGGATGAAAAAAGGGAATTCATCGTAAAAAGAGAAGATAAGAACAGTGAAATTGAGGAGCTCAATGAAGAATTGAAGAAGTTAAATCTGGAATTGCAGATTTTTAAGAAAAAAATGGGCATTGAAGATTCAGAAGAATCAAAGGAGATTAAGAAAAAAATAGAAAGCTTAACCCTGATGCTTGATTTAGCAAAAGTGCAAAAAAATGAACTTCAAGAGGAAAAAAAGGGACTCGAAGACAAAATTAATGCCAGAATTTTACGCTCTCTCAAAAATTTATCAGAGCTTGAACTCCAGGAACTTGATACAAATCTTAATTCACAGATTGAACAACTTGAATCCCAAATCGAGAATGAGGTCAGAGTCATACCAAAAGAAAATAATCTGGGTGAAAAACCGGTTTTAGTAATTCTCGGGGCAAATGAATTTACTATAGGGGTTTTTAACGGGGAACAAAGAACAGTTCAGGTAAATCCATCTAATTATTATCAGCAACTTGGTTCGGCCCTTACTTCTTACAACAAGAGGAAAAATTTCTTCGTTTACTTTTTTCGTCCATCTGCCTGTGAGACAGTAATTACCAATGTACCTGGCAGAAATGGTAACATTGAGAAAAATTTATTTGATTTGTTATGTGATCCGAAAAACAACCTGACGAGAATGCTTGGCTACAAATATGGATTTGAACCGATTCACGAAGAAGCTGCTGTTCTATTTACCGATCAAACTCCCGACCCGTTTGAGGAATTTTTTCCGGATCTCTAATTTTTCATAGGTAATGAAATTTTCACTAAGATTTTTATAGATGGCTAGAGAAGAAGACGAAGGTGGAAGCTTGGACATGTTGCTGGATACACTTTGCAACACATTTGGGGGTATCATCCTGATTGCTCTCTTACTCGCATTGAGCGTTAATAAAAAGAGCGTGGAATTATATGAAAAGCTTGTAAAAACAGATGATAATAAATCTGAGCTTATTCGTGAGCGCGAACAATTAAAAAATTCCCTACTTGACTTAAAAGATGAAAATACCGAGATCCTTGAGGATCTTGAAGATGATGCATATTCAAAAAGAGAAGAAATTGAGGAGATTAAAGATAACCTAGACGATCTGAATAGTGATTCATCAGCCCTTGAGAAATTAGCTGAATTGGAAAGCCAAAAATTAAGGGAAATGGAAGATGCTGAGCTAAAAATTGAAGAGGAAAGGCTTACTATGGAAGAGGAGCTTAGTAGGCTGGAAAGTATTCTGGAGCATCAAACACTAACTAAAGAATTAAAAAAGAAACCTTACCGAAAAGTAAGTTTGCCACAGCAAAAAGATACCCGAAAAAAACCCCTTCCCGTAATAGTTGCTCATGGAAAAATGTATCCGATGATTTCTATCGGTATAGGTTCTATCGAAAAGAATGAAGACGGCTTAGTTTGGAACCAGACTCCTGATAATCGTTTTCAGGTAAAAGTTGATCCTGGCAGGGGAGTGGACCCAATGGATGATGATTCTCTTGACCTTTTTCTTTCAACCGTAAATGATGCTCCCCGGTCGGTCAGGCAGAACTTTTTCCTGAATCTTTTTGTTTATTCAGACTCAGAAAATTTTGCCATTTTTAACAAAATTCGGGATGAAGCAGTTTTGAGAAAATTAGACTACAATTGGATTCCGATTTCTGAACTCCCATTAGTTCTTCGTTCAGACAATGTACCGTGGAAGGTTCAGTAGGGTTTACTGTAAAAAATCCTTATTATTTTAAAAAACCAATTTTTTGACCTAAACTCGTTCTGAATTGATTAAAAGATGTGGTTTAGCTAGGTAAAACAATATCTGAATTTTCTTTCTTTTATCTTGCAAACTTACTCTGAAAGAAGTGATATTAACACATATGTCGAAAGAGTTGCTTATTTCCTTGATTCTGGGAGCTTTATTGTTGCTGTCAGTTATTCTTGGTCTAGTTCAGACATCTTTACTATCCAATCCTTTTTTTCTACTGTTTGGATTGGCGATCATCTTGGGGCAAGTTGTCATGGCTCATTTAGCATTTAATCAATATAAATCCCTTACCACACAATTAACAAAAGAAGGAGATACTCATGAAGAAGGAAGAGACGGACCAGCAGAAGAACGAGGAACCGACGGATTCGACGACTGAAAATACTTCGCCTGAAGAAATTCAGGAAGAAATCACAGTCCTTAATCCAAAGCACAAGTCATTGGCTCTTTCCAGCTTGGTTGCTGGGTATGTGCTAGCTGTCGGTTTTGGTCTTCTTTTAATTTTGGGGCCAAGTGAGAAAAACGATGAAGTGGCAGAGGATATCGTTTCTGAAGAGGGTGAGATAATCTCCGCTGCTGAGAATCAGGTTCCTGAAAGCTCAGTTATTACTTTGACTGGTGGTAATAGTATTCCATGGCCTGCTGGTAAACAATGGATTGATCCGGGTTACACTGCTATTGTCGGAGAAGACGATTTAACGGCGTTTGTTGAGACAGCATCTTTTGTTGATGTTAACACTCCTGGCCAATACAAGGTCATTTACACTGTCAAAGATCCAAAAACAGGGGATATTCTTGATTCTGTTGAAAGGTTTGTTTCTGTAAATGCTGGAGGGTTTGTAGCAGGGCCTAATGTGGCATACAATGACCGCCTTGAAGGAATTGTAGCGGACGAAAAAATTACCGCAGTTATTGGGGACGATGATGATATCGTTTATCTTGATAACGATGATCGCCATCTGCGCTTAGCGGGACACGATCTTGGAGACGGTCGAGTAGTAGGTGGAAATGGTGGAAACGGTCGTATCCGAGGTGGTCGTGACCGTGTAGTGGTTGAAGATGATGTTGATATTGGACTTCTTGATCGTCGACTAGCTCGACTCGATGATGACGAACTTGTTATCATCGAAGATAATGATGATGACCTAATTGCCCGCCTTGATCGCAAGGATATTGGACTAGAACGGGGTGGAAACGACCGCGTGAATGTTGGGAATTTTGTTCCTGATGCTCGTCGTGGTAATAACAAGGACGATGAACTTGGTGAAGTTGGAGATTTTGATAAAGATGGTGCGGGTTTTGGAAAAGGAACAATGCCCGGAGTTGGACAAGGTGCTGAGATTTATGCCTACAATTATCCTTCTCAGGGAGTTGGTGCTGGAATCGGAAGTCCCGCAGTAGGTGCTGCTGCTGGTTTTGCCGGATTGGGTGCTGGGATAGGACAGGCCGTCATGGATGGGCAGGCAGTTCCTGCTCTTGGAGGAATTGGCACCTATACTCCTTCTGCACCTGCTCAACCTGAAGGACCAGACTCTGATAATGATGGCATTTCGGATGCAATGGAGTCAGCCTTTAGAACGAATCCAAAATCAAGTGATTCTGATAATGACGGTGTTAGCGATGCGGATGAAGTAAAGGGCATGTCTAACCCACGTGATCCTCGTAGTAAACCAGGTATGCCTGCACCCGGACCAGATAATGATCAGGATGGCGTGCCAGCTTCATTGGAATCTCTTTACGGGTTAAATCCTTCATCTTCTGATTCGGATGGAGATGGATTTAGTGATGGTGAAGAATTAGCCGCAATGACAAGTCCGACGAACCCAGCCAGTAATCCTGGAGAAATGGGAGGACCTGCTCTTGCTGTTGCCCCTGGAGTTGCCGGTGGTGTTGCTGGTCTAGTTGGGGGGGCTGGTGCCGGTGCTGCTGCTGGATTGGTTTCGGGTCGAGTTTCTCACCCTCTTGGGTTGGGAGTTGCCCCAGGACCTGGTATTGGATACGGACGGGGTGGTGTTGGTTACGGTCGCGATGACGATTGGAATTATGATCATTTACCAAAAGATGGTAATCTTTTTATTATGATGCATGTAGATGGAAGCGGTTCTATTTTAAGCACTAGAAAAGCCCTTGAGGAAATGAAGGATACTCTTCTTAAAAACGCTCTTCTTCCGTACTACAAAAATGATGAAAATCTTTATAATCGAAGAGTATTAGTCGTTGATGGAGAAGGTGAGCGTACGCTTAAATTCTTCGCCGACGCCGCAAAGAAAGAAAATGTATTAGCGTTGGTTTTCCAGGACGAAGCACAACCTTCCTATCATTTGCCTAACTTTAATCGTAAGCCCGAGGATCATTATATGGATGATTTAGATCAGTTGAAGAAGGGGCTCAATGGATATGGCGGTCTTTATCGTGGTATCATGTTCCAAGTCGACCGTGG
>NZKY01000125.1 GCA_002694035.1 Opitutia bacterium | reverse complement strand
TGGGTCATTACTCTCGAAGCGAACTTCAGCGGTGTAATTTCCTTCCGCCAAGTTGTTTGAATTTATCGAAAGTTTGACCTCTTGAAACTTACCTCCAGTCACTGAGCCATTTAAGGGAGTGCCTGTAATCCACTTGGGTGCACTGCCATGAGCAGCCCATTGAAGTGCATTGGCCATCATTATCCATCCGTCGGTTGATGCATCCCAGCCCCCAAAAAATGAACGACTGCTGGCTGGATGCAAGTTCAGTCCAACTATGTTTCTCGGACCATCTTTGAAAGCAATAAGAGGAAGTTTGTCCGACCAATTTACTACACTTACAGCACCTTTCAGCAATTTACCGGTCATTCTGCATGATTGAATTTTTGCTGAAAAGCTTTTGACATTTTTTATGAGTGGATGATTTGGAATCAGAACATTACCCATTTTGGTTGGGTTCCTTTTTATGGTAGAAGATCCTTGATAAATCCCATAATTTTGACTCAACCATTTTCCTCCCAACTGATATTTTTTAGAGCCATACCAGTTATTTAGATTTTCAAATAGGCAAGTTACAACTCCTCTTCCTTTATCTGCGTAAGCAGCCACTACATCACCTAATTTATTTTGATCAGCAAATTTGTAATTACTCCAAATGATTATCGAATCGAAAACTTCTAATTCCTTAAGAGTTGGAGTAACCCTACTTGTATCAATTGAAGTAATACCTGAGAAACTTTTAGTTTCCTGTAATCCTTTCATTACATCCTGCCTCATTTTAGAGACATCAGCACCGATTATACCAATTTCAAATCCTGAACTTTCATTAGTGCCATCAATTCTTATAGCAACAGGCTCTTCACCATAATTTTCATCTTCAATCGATGAAATAATTGCGGGTCCAGGTGAAAGAAAATCAGATCCTCTTCCTTCTGCATTAAGCGAATTGATTACCTCATCCATGTTTTGAGCTTTTGTACGCTTTTTATTTGTTTCTACTATCTTGGCTTCCCATATTGCCGTTGCCTGACCGGAATTCGATATAGTAATTTGCTTTTCACTCCTTTGATCTGGTTCGAGTTTGAGTTCTATACTTACTGGATTGATTTTTAGGGAAGGAGGTGTCACCGCTTTCACCTCTAAAGTAACATTTATATTTTTTTGCTCTGGGTCATTAGAAACAATTGTGAGATTAGATTTTACGATTCCACTTTGTTTAGGAGCGGTAAAGAGAATTAATCCTTCTTCGGTTTTAGGTGCTACTTCAAGTTTTTCAAGAGCACTGCCAAATGCGGAATTATCGAAACTTAAAGCTGAAATCTTTAGTGTGTCAGTACCCCTGTTGCGGATAATTAATTTTACCTCTTTTCTTTGGTTTACCCATACCTCACCAAAGTTAAAGGATTTTTTACTAAGTTCAATTTTGGGCTCCCCAACGATCTTTACATGAACGGGCAACTCTAAGCTTTTTGCCTTTGGATCATTGGTTGTGAATGAAGCGATTACTTCTTTTTCACCAGCGTTTAGTTCAGTCGCGTCAACTGTAACATTTAAGTTAGCTGTTCTTCCGGCAGGTACGGTTCCTTTATTCGGAGAAACTGTGATCCAGGTGGAGTTCACACCGCCAAGTGACTTGGCAACATTGAGTCTGCCGGCAGCCATCATTTTTCCTTCGAATGCCTTAACCGGATCAACAGAAGACATGATTGCCTTTTTAACTTCTGCATATCCTGCATTCGGATCAACAGCAAAAATAAGAGCGGCTGCACCGGCAACATGGGGGGTTGCCATGGATGTTCCACTCCAACTTGCAGTTTTATTGTTTGGCAAGAGACTTAAGATTCGAACTCCAGGAGCTGCCAAATCTACGCTGTTTTTTCCATAGCATGAGAAACTGGCAAGACGGTCAGAGCTATCAGAAGCCGCAACTGAAATAATGTTTTCACAATCATAACTCGATGGATAGTGAGGTGAACGGTCATTGTCACGTCTTGAATTTCCAGCGGAAGCGCAGAATAACTGGCCAGCTTTTGCTGCTTTTTCAATGGCAGCTTTAAGAGCAAGGCTTTTTCCTCCTCCTCCCCAGCTGTTATTGCTTACTTTAAATCCCATAGCTGCAGAATAGGCGACTGCATCAATCGCACCGGATGTGCTTCCGCGTCCATTATCTGACAAGAATTTTAGTGCGGCCATTTTAGTATGCCAGGCAACACCGGCGATTAATTTTCCATTGTTGGTTGCTGCTGCAATGGATCCGGCAACATGAGTACCATGACCGTGTCCGTCCATTGGATCGTTATCATTATTGCTAAAATCCCAGCCGTAGATGTCGTCAATGTAACCATTGCCATCATCATCTTTTCCATTATCTGCGATTTCGCCCGGGTTTTTCCAAATATTGCCCTGTAAGTCGGGATGTCTGTAGTCTATTCCCGTATCAATAATTGCGACGGATACTGAGTGTGAACCCTTGGTCATCTTCCAAGCCTCTGCAGCTTTGATCTTTGGAAGTGCCCATTGTTGGGAAAGAAGGGGATCATTCGCGTTGGCTGTTCGATTTACGATATAATCAGGTTCGACATAGGCGACTGCGGGATCTCTTGAGAGCTTTTCTGCAACGCTTTTTAAACTTTCACTGCCATTGGTTCTTACGAGGGAAATATTCATCCCTTCTAAAGCCAACTTTCCACTGCCTGGTGTGCGGGCTTTTCCAAGCGTTCTTTCAAGAGTAACACTGGTATTCAATCCGGCAAGATTTGCAAAAGTGGTGTGTCCATCTTTAAAACCCACAATCAATCGATCGGCATGGTGGTTCGCGAGGAATGGATCCACAGCTTTTTCTGTTGATTCAGCAGGGTTTATTCTGGAGGCAAAAGATTTTGTCCTAATTCCATTGTATTCATAAGTGCCTGTTGCCTTACCTTTTACATTACCCATTTGCACAACTTTGGATGTTTTTTGTCCTGCTTGAACAGTGACCATTAATTTGTCTGGATTAAGAGTGAGGGCTGGGCTCGCCAATCCTTTACCAATTAAGGTAAGAAGGGTGGGGGAGTTGTCCGCATTTGATAAGAGCTTGGCATTAACCTGAAGAGAGCCAGCATTCTGGGGAGTAAATTCAACTTTTAAATCGGTTGATTTACCAGCTTCAATTTTCTGGGTTGATAGAGTTCCGGTAAATACATTCATGCCTGATTCAAGCTTAGATAAATCGATTTTTGTATTTCCCTGATTTCTGACTTTAACGATTTTAGAAACTTTTTCTCCGACCAAAACACCGCCAAAGTTTAAGGTGGCAGGCTCAAGAATGATCTTCTTGGTTGGGGTAACCACCAAAGTAACAGGTACCTCATCTACTGGGTTTGATGGATCATTACCACTAATTGTCAGGGTTGCCATGTATTTTCCGGCAGGCATTTCAGAAGACATTACAGTGAAAGGAACCACACTTGTTTTGCCTGCCGCAACAACTCCGTTGTCAATAGATGAAGTTAACCATCTTGGAGAGGTGGAAACTCGGATGGTTGAATCCGAAACAACCTGTTTGTTGTTATAGGCAACCAAAAGCCCGACATCTGCTGATTTGTTCTGAATCCCGGTGGTTGCCCGGTCAACACGGCCATTCATTTTTTCATAATGGAAGTAAATAGTTCCATTTTTATTCAGGGATGCCTGAAAGGTAAACTCACCCAGTCCGGCAAAATCTTTTACCTTGTTCCACTGAATGAGAAGTTCATCCTGGCTTGTTTTGTAGTAAATATCTCCTCCTCTGTTTGGAGCCAGATCCATGGCAAAGGGAGCAACTAAATTACCCGGCATCATGGAAGAGGGAAGGGGGAAGTGCCCATGCTCGTTGGAACCTTTTTCAAAAGTCACATATCCATTTGAACTGATGTAGGCTGAGTTGAATTTTTCACCATACAATTCGATACTGAAAGGCATGGTAACCCGTGCATATCCGTCATCAGTTTTGGATAATGTATCGAGGCGTCTACCTGTCTTGGATATATCAATCCATTGGTGCTTGGGACCAGTTGCATCCAAGTTGTCCTGCCATGAATATCCATGCCTGTCAGGGCCCCCACCCATTTTGGAAACGGGAATTCCTTTTCTTTCATCAACCTGTCCCTTGCTCAAAGGAGAAAAATGAGAAAGATCAAAAATTCTTTGTTCGGTGAGAGACTTTCCGCCTTTTTGGGTGGCACCTTTTATATTCCAGCTGAGTGGGCTTCCTCCTTTGTTGGAAATATTAAGGGAAAGATTTTTTTCCTTGTTCATCGCCAGAGTGGTTGAGAAAGAATTTGGCGATACCACCATGGAAGGGGCAACCAATCCAGTTCCGCTCACTGAATAATTTCTAACTTTTAATCCACCCTCATCAGATAGAATGGTTGCAGAGGCTTCAATTTTGCCGGATTTTGTAGGGGTGAAGATAAATTCCTTCTCTATTTTCTCACCGCTCTTTAAGGTAACGGGAAGTTTTAAATCGTGTGTGAACACAGCGTTGTCAAAAGCAAATTGTTTGATACTTATTGATTTGGTATCGGCATTGCTAATGGTTACTTTTCTTTTATTTGCCTGCCCCACGAATGTATTGTCAAAATTAAGTGTCGATGGACGGAAGACTAGACCACCGTCATAGCGTAGTTTTTCAACCGTCACTTTGATCACTTTGGAAGGGTTTTGAGGATCATTTGAGAGCAGATGTATGTAAGCTGTGCTTTCATTCTGATCCAACTTTTGATCGTTGGCCTGTACTTTAATGGTGAATTTCTTACCAGGTGTTAAAATTCCTCGATTATTATCCAGGGTAAGCCAATCAACTGACTGTCCGTATCCTTCATTTTTAAGAACCATTGTATGGTAACCACCAGCAACAATATTTTTAATGCCCTTATCAAAAATTTTAACAGGTGTCGTTTGACGTGTGTCATTTCTTCCATTACCAAGCTGACCGTTGTAATTACGACCCATACCCCATAACGAAGTATTTGTTTTTGGGGAACCTGCATTATCGGATAGGTAAATTTCGTACTTCAAATCACCATTTCCGGTATTTGCAAGGAAGAGATTTTCAGTCTTTATTTGTTTGTCCGTAAGTCCGAAATGCATGCTTTCGGGAGTGACAACCAAATTCGGTGTGCTGAATACCTCAGCATTTAAAGGAACGCTTAAACGAGGCTGATTTTTTGCATCGCTTAAAATTGTCAAAGATGAGGTAATCTTGCCATTCTGATTACCAGTGAATGAAACACTTCCCTCTAATTCTTCGCCTTTCTTAATAGTTTTTGGAGTTTCCAAAGAAAGAACAAAATTCTGGGATCCGACAGTTG
>NZKY01000124.1 GCA_002694035.1 Opitutia bacterium | reverse complement strand
GAATCCAAACCTAACATTCACGCAAAACGATATAAGTCTGAATTCAATGGATGGAAATGCAAATAAGTTTGGTGACTTTTCAGCCCAACAGGCTTTGGGGCAATGGCTACATTTGGTTACTATAAATACAGTAGCAAGGACGGAACTGTATTTAAATTCATCTCTTTTTGGGAATGCTAACTATGTTTCTCCAAATACAAATAATTTTGTCATAGGAAAAGGAGGTTACACTCTTGACGGCCTCATCGACGACGTCCGCATCTACGACCGTGCCTTATCCACCGCTGAAGTGCAGGCTTTATACAACATGGGGCAATAGTCCCCCATGAACCTCAGCACCCGCCTATCCCGCTCAGAAGGTTACCGATTGCTGGGGATGTATGATGAGTCTATTCTCATTATAAATTCAGATAAAAATTATAATAGATGTACCTAAATTAATTAATTTATAGTAGGTTATAAAAAACTGCTTTTTTGCTTTGATTTTGAATCTTTAATTTTCAAATTTGTAGAAAATAAACTGATAAAATAATAATCAAACCAATTACAATGAACTTTCCAGAAAAATACAAAAATACTGTATGTTGCATTAAATGCAGAAAGTTAGGAGTTGAGTATACTGGTAAAACCAAGTTCAGGTACTGTAAAACATGTAAAAGCCATGTTTATATTTACAACGAAATCCCAGTTCAAAAGGATCCGAAATCCGCAAAAATGCTTTTTTCAATCACGGTTATATTTGTATTTTTCTTCCTTGCTTCTCAAAATTCTCCACCTTCAGTAACCTTCTTCATGACTATTGCTACAGGATTGCTTTTCACCTGGGCGTTTAAAAATGAAAAAAAAAGGATCAGGAAAATAGAAGCCATCATGAAAGAACATCACGAAAATAATTTCATTCTATCAGAAGAAGATGAGAATATTGTAGATAAGGAAATTAAAGAAAGTATTGATTTTGAGAGTTGGAAGTCTGAATATTTAAAGGGTGACCCAGTGAGGAAGTTTTTTAGCGATGAGCAAATTGCTGAAACCTTTGCAAATCAGGCTTCGAAAGATTAACTACAGAATCAATCTTCGAAACCGAATAATTACGAATATACATTCTAAATTTCTGGGTCTCATGCACGATTCTGCATCGTATCTAAGAATATGCCTTATCTGTCAGCGAAGTCTAGGCTCTATAGAAACTGGGGTACTTCCCCATGCACATACCACCCGCCCCTCCCGTTGCAAAGAGGTTGGTTATTTACAAGATCATAATTGCTAAGATCTGGATTCTAGAGATCAAAATGCAAAAAAAAACAAATAGTAATCTACCCAAAAAATGGCCCGCACGTCCCTGGTCGGAATATAAAAGTACTTATGGCTTAAATGGACCGTGGAGAGCCCAAACACGAATTCTTGCCATAGTAATTGGGGTATTTTGTACTATATTTCTTAGTTCAGATCTGCCTTTTTTCCCTCATGCTGCAAGTGCTGGAATTGTATCATTTCTAGTATCTTATCTTGCTTTGAATTTTCATTTCGATACTTACAGCACGATCATGTCTATCCATAAACAGTTAGTAAAAAGAGATAGATCGACCACTTGGTATAAGAACGGACAAAAGAAAGCAGAAGAAAATTATAAGAACGGTAAACTGATCTCAGCAATGGTATGGAAACCAAATGGGCAGAGGTGTCCTGAAACAAATGTAAATAACGGAGCCGGCGTTCTTATTGAATACGATGAAAACGGACAAAAGATGAATGAAACAAAATACGAAAATGGAGTGATAGTGGTTAATTCCTAGCTAATTTATGGCAAAATAAATGTCACTTTATGTACCCTTATGTTTCATCTCCTTAAGATAGATTTTACCTCATCTATAATAATCGTCTTTTATCCTAGTACTGAAAAAATTAAGGGCATTAAGCCCAAAATACCACGATAAAAAGCGAAGGATGGACGATTAAACCAAACTTACGATCAAAAATTTGACACTAAAAAGAGACCAAATAATCGACAATGAAATTATTTTTTGGGGATACTCCTAAATACATTATAAAAGAAAGAGAACACTTACTAAACCCTTTTCGTAGAATGCATTAATAGCCTGACTGAAACCTGAAGCAAATTTCTACTGTTCATGATAACCCTAAGCAGGTTTCGTCCCTTCGCCAATATTATCCTTCACTGCTCAATTTTCATTATACTCATAAGTAATGAACCTCATATCAATTCATCAATCGTCAACTGAAATTAAATATTTAATTATGTCATCTCTTTTTAATTCCTTTGCATAATCAATGAGGCTCATACCCGTATATTCCATAACAACTTTTGGATTCGCACCGTCGTTAATCCATTCTTGTAATTCATTTACGGATGCATTCTCAATGACATGAAATAAGCCTTGATCAACAGATAACCAGTTTACGCAACTCTCATCTAATTCCTGAAACTTTTCCAAGTAAAACCATCCACCACTAAAGTGGTCTTTTATTCCGTCCGGTTTACGATGATCTAAACTCCAGCCCTTTTCCCCTCCCTCTGCCTGATCATAAAAATAAAGATACCGATTATTTTGATTTCGAAAATAGGATGTGTCATTTATTTTGACGCTTTGTTCGAGGTATTTTCCATTAAAACTGCCAAGGGGATGGTCATGGATGCTAATTACCTTTTTACCATCCACGCTTTCAAATATTGAAACTTCAAGTTTGGTAATTTTAGCAGGAAACTCCTTACTACAACTCATTAAGAATAAATAAATAGGGAGAAAAAATAAATTAGACTTCATTTATTTAGACTAACAAAGGGCAAAATACATATCTATTACAATAAGAGCCGAAATTTGTAATAACATTTGTACGTTACTTATGTTTTATTTTGTTCGATTTAAATTATTAATTCAATAAATCAAAATTCAACTGCTATTACAATAAATGCATTTGATTAATTTTAAAAATATATGATGGTGAAAGACTGGTTTTATTCATAGATGCACTATCATCTTGTAAAAAGCGACTAAGTTATTTTTTAGAATAAGGCCCATAGATTTGATCTTCCTTAACAAATAGAGCTTCATTATAAATCAAAAAAACATTTGAAAATTTCTCGTCAAGCAACAGATAATCTTTGCTTCCTGCCATCACCACTCAGGTCTAGCACCCTCACAATCATAGTACTTCCCTAGCCTTTTTTCTTAAGCATCTCAGCAAGCGATTCTCCATCGACCCAATTACCTCGTTGGGCGAGGGTCAAGGGTTGCGGGTTGTCAGGGGGAATCGAACACTTCTTTGTCATCCCTCCAAAAGGTCTCCAACATATTACGGCCTTTTTCGTCGTACATTATGCATATCCCGTTGGCTTTGCCTTCCTTGAAAATTCCTTCCTCTCGCTTTTGACCATTCTCGTTCCAATAGGTGTAAGATCCGTGACGCTCGCCCTCCTTCAAGTAAATCTCCTCTTGCTTTTCCCCATCCTCGAACCAAGCAGTGTAATAACGTGCCTTGCCGCGATCGAAATGAGTTTCTTCCATAATCTTGCCGCTTTCGTAAAATTCCTGCTCCTTTCCACAAAAGGGCTCATTTTGATTCTGCAAGTATGCAATATCATTTTCCCGAAATTCCAGTTCATCTTTGGTGGCGATTAGATACTTTCCATCACTCTCCATTTTTTCGATCCATTCCCGGAGCGACATTTTTTCTTCTCGGCGGATCTCTTCTGCCTCAGTCCTCATTTTATCTTTCCATTTAGAGCATTCTTCAACTTGGTTTTTATTTGGCTGTGTTTTTTGGCTATTGGAAAAACCCCCTCTGCACAAAATAATCACCGAAGTGACAACGCCAAAAGCCAAACACATCGATAGAATGTGCAGTAAGTCGTAAGGATTCTTGATCTCATCGTAGAAGGCAGGTACTGCGAAAACGGCAGGGTACACAGTCCCCATCAAGCTATATTCAATGAATTGTCGAACTTTGGATTTTTTTACCTCCTTAGCTTTCATTTTCCTATTCTAACACGAAACCCCATATAAACCTTTTCCAAATTCTTTCCGATTTTGGAATGCCACGATCCAAGCATCTCTTTAGGCGAGGTTCAAGTGCTGAGGATTGTCATGGGGTTAGTCCTCGATTATATCGCCTTCCTTGAAGGTCCAGCGAAACTCTTCCGTCCCGTCATCTTCATACCAAATCCTTATACCAGTCCCATGCTTATCGATATTGGTCACCGGACACTTTTCTCCATTGGGTTTCCAAACAAGGGCAGCCATAAGCTTGTCGTCCCTCCAGTTTGATTCTTCCCTCTTCTGGCCGTTCTCGTACCATGAAGTATAAAGCCCTTCCAGCTTGCCGTCCTTGTAGTTTCCTTCCTCCACCTTCTGCCCGTTGTCGTAAAAATCCTCAACCTTGCCGGTGAAGGGCGTATCTTCACCAGAAAGATATGCAATCTCATCATCTTCTCCAATAAATTTAAGTTCATTCGCACTAACTACTTTTTCTTTCATCCCTCGATCCAAGCACCCCCTTAAGCGAGGGTCAAGAGATTGAAAAGAAAGTTCTATTCGATTTTCAAAATTTTACCCTCACCATTCCGGTCTCGCTCCCTCGCCATCATAATCCTTCCCTAGCCCATTCGCCTTCAGAATATCGGCAAGCGATTCACCATCGATCCATACCTCGCTAATAATGCGAAAATATTTCCCTCGCTGAGGATTCCTCAATTCGATCTTACTTGCCCCTTTGAGAGCCTTTTCAGTTAGTTGCTGGGCTTCCTGAGCCAACGCCTTTACCTTAAATGAAGTTCCTTTAATTTCAGGTGTGTCCACTCCAAATAATCGAATAGCAATCTCCTTGCCGAACAATGGATGCATATTGGGCAGGTCGATCTTGAAGGTGTCGCCGTCATACACATCCACGATTTGATCGGGTGATAGGATAAAGAGGTCTTTGCTGACAGATGTGGTTGGTTCACCATCCTCCTCATCGAGCATGTAATTGATGGTCGCATATAACGAAAAGCCAATTAAGGTGAGGACAAGAAATACACATAGACTGACGGCTATGAGCCTGCCTTTTCGAATCTTCTTCTTTTTCTTGGTCTTGGATTGAGTGGCTGGTTTGGCTGACTCTTCAGCCTTTGGAGCAATATCAGGTATATCCGCTAGTTTGATCCAATTTGCTCCATCATGACAGGCTAGGTCGTTACCTGAAAAACTGCCTGACTTTAAGTATTGGCGGGCTTGATCGAGTGGGTATGGGCCATAAGTCTTTCCGTCTTTGTGAATGTGGATTTGCATGGGCTAAACTCCATATTCTATTCGCTTATAAGGAATTAAAAAAATTTTGTGACTAAATCGGTGAAGGGAATGGAAATAAAATACTTTAGAAATTCTAGACCTTATTGTAATTTTAGAATAAAACTTTTCGTTAACCAATTGTATGGCGAAAAAATAGCAAAAATTTAAATATAAAGACTTAATTAAACTCCAAATGAATCATATTAACCCATTGCTTGATTCTTTCTTCCGATAAAGAGCTTTGATTGTCATAGTCAAGTGCCAATCCAAGAAATTTACCATCATATAATGCAATTGACTCATCAAACTCATAGCCATCTGTTGACCATTTTCCTATTAAACTTCCGCCATTTTCTATAAATTTTCTTGCAAGAATACCAACAGCATCCAGATAGTTGCAACTATAGCCAAATTGGTCTCCTGACCCAAAAAAAGCTCCAGTTACATTATTAAATGAAATCTTTTGAAAATCATCAAACAACATATCCCAATCATCCTGTAACTCTCCAACATTCCAAGTAGGGCAACCAATAATTACATTTTTATAATTTGGTAACGAGCCAATCCCGTCTCTTACATCATAAGAATTAACATCATGATTGAGTAATTCTAGTTCACTTTTGATGCCTTCACTTGCCAAAGCAGTCATTTGACTACTGCTTCCCCAAAACATACCAATTTTAGCCATCTAAGTTTGAAATAACTTCAATTTTACCAATCAGTTGGTTTTAAAAAACCAATGATTTTAAAAGCACCCTTTCCTTTTGGTTCCAAAATATAGCAAATACCCTGAGGCTCAGGATAAATTCCTGTAGCTGCTTCAAAAGGATCATCATGAGCAACAATTACCGTATTTTTTCCTTTCTCAGGTTTTGTTGAAAGAAAAGGAAGAACTCTCCTTTTCATCGTTTTCATTTGTTCATCTGTGAATTCGGCAAATGGTAAAAAGTTTAGATCTGCATTTTTTTCGTATTTTTTAAAGGCAAGCCAGGCAGTTTGCCATGCCCTAAAATATTCACTAGTAATGACACTTCCTATGGGTATTTTATAAAACCTGACTGCATCTCCAATATGAACTGCCTCATGCCATCCTTTTTCGCTTAGAACCCGCTGAGTGGACCCGTCGTTAACATTAGCTTTCACCTGATCAGCATAATCTTTTTCAGTGGACGCATGACGAAAATACATCACAAGTCCACCTTTTTGCATTTTTTTAATTAAAGCTTCCTTTGATTCCGAACCTTTGGAAAGTTCCGCACCATTTATAACTAGTGCTGGAAGCAGAATTAAAAGAAAAAATACTTGAATTTTAATATGTTTCACATAACCTTCTTATTGATACTGAGTCTCAGTATCAAGAAGAATCTTAGGTTTTCGTATAAATTTAATTCTCAATTATTTTTTTAACGGAACAGCCATTAAAACCTTTGCGGGTAAATTACCTTTTAAAACTTCTTTGCCCTGAACATAGATCCGTACGGAACGGGCAGAATTAGATAAGTTATAGACCAATGCAGTCCGTTGACCATTTTTCTTCTTATAAACAACCGATGTGGGTAAATCGGTATAGCTTTCCTTGTCGATTAAACCATATGCCCGGCTGGCATGAGCCAGATAATAAGGAATACCTGCATGTTTCGAGGAAGCAATAGGCCATTTATTCTCAATTGCTTGATTAAGTACCTTGCAGATTTCATCAGGTTGACAAAAAGCAGCATAGGCAGCAGAAACCTGTCCCCAGTCCCCATCAATTTTCTCCCAAGTTATTTTGCCCTTATCCTTGCCCTGTTTTACCATCATTTGATTAAGTTGAAATATAGAGTGTTCTGCATGGGCACCAAAATAATTCATGTGAGTCCAGGCGGGAAGCCATTGAATCCCATAAATATGAATCGGTTCGCCACTAAACCATGTCCAGGCACCCATATCCCGGTCCCGCATAACCGAGCAGATAGTGGGTTTATAATTTGGTGACCAATTTGACTGCCTTGGATCTTTCCATCCGTAAGCATTATTCCAGTATTCATGGACTGCCTCGGTCTCAATCGCATAACCCATTGCACCGGTGGCCAACATCTCCTCATTTCCAAGTGCAGCACCCAGAAAAAACATACCTGCCCAGGATCCAACTGCTTCGGAGGAAGATTCCTGATTGTTCCCATCATATCCATTAGACATTCCACCTGCATAACTATGTCCACTCCAACATTCAAAGGTTCGCAATCTGGGAAATTTTTGAGATCCTCTTTCCCATTCAGCGAATTGCTTAACCACTTCGGTGGCACTTTTTCCGTATTTTTTAAGCCAAATCGGATCATGCATTCCAATCAGGGCGGCACTCATGGCCAGATAACCGTAATGAAAATGATTATCAGTAAATTGTTCTGAACCGTAGGATGAATTAAATCCAACCAGTCCGGACCAAGGGAGTGGGTAACGGGCATAATAAAAGGCTTTTTCTCCGGCTTGATAGGTTAACCAATCCTCAACCACCCGCTTGGCTTCCTTGTATAAATCATTTGCGATTGGGAGTTGTAATTGCCAGGCCATATTGAATGCCTGACAGGTCTTGAGCATCGACTTTCCACCCCAGTAGGTATCTCCTCCCTGCCTGTTTTCTTTAGGTTTCTTAAGCAATTCATCCCCCCAAAGGTTAATAAAATTAGCCAGTTTTTCCTTTTTAAACTGTTCGTCTTTTGGCAAAGGAAACAAAGGAATGATGCCGGTAAAGGGCCATGAGATCTCAAATTCTTTGCCTTTTGCAACCACCATCTTTCCTCTTCTGGTCTTATATTCTATTCCGGTAAGTTGAAGGTTATGACTAGTGGTTCGATAATGATGAGGTACCCAACCATGTAATATGGCGCCTTTGTCAGCAGTTTTTATTTTCCATATTGTACGGACTCGTCCCTTTTCTCTTTCATACTTCCAATCGAATGAAGTATCGCGTGGAATCGCACCGGCATAACTCCTAAAAAGATCGATCATTTCAGGATCTGAATTTAACGCTGCAATGGAAAGAACTGGGCCACTAAAATGTACATAGCCTTCTCTTTGTTTGAGTGATCCATCGGGGGCAAAAATACCAAAAGTTCTACCATCGTGAATCAGGGTACCATCCTTTCTTAATTCACCAGGAATCTTTAAATCAATTCCTCTGGGCTCGATCCATACATAAGGCATTCCACGACCGAAAGTAACATCTGCTTTTTTGTTCTGATTAAGATGCAGCCGCATGGAAACATGCCAGTCTCCCCAGTTTAAGGTGGATGCATGTGAAAATGCACCTGATTTAGGCGTGGTTGACAGATCAGAAAGTACAAAATGATCGGCGGATATAAATCCCCATCCTCCCTTTGATTCATCAACCAATTTTATCTTTCCTTTTTTTCCGCGATATTCCTTGATGTTCCAAGTTCGCCATTCTAGGTCATTATTCTTTTTCCCAACTTCCTGAAAAACTGATTCTCCATCCACCAAAAGATGTACTCCAAGAATTTCCTTTTCACTCCCTCCGGCAACTTTGAAATGCAGATAATCTTTATCAATTGAAAATTCAGTTGATATCGCTTTGCCCAGTGCACCATCATGCCCGTAAAAACTTGCGGCATATCGTCTGCCAACAATTCCCCTACTCCCATGCTGTTGATTGGTCATAGGTGCGTCTCCAAAAGCGCTACCCTCTAATGTCCATCCAAGTGTCGCCCAATCTTTTTCGAAGTCAAAAAGGACTTTTTCTGTCGGGTTTGGGTCGGGAGTAGGATCAATTGGTTCGATCAGAAGGGCTTCACCAGCAACCATTTCCGTTCCGTTTTCATTCCATTCCAAAGGATACCAAATTTGCACCCCTTCGGCATTCGCACTTACGGTGAATGGATACGTATAGAGACGACCGGGGAAATCCTTCTCAGATAATAAAGTGGTCCACCAGTCATTGGTCGGCAAGGGCTTTCCCTGTACACTTGGTTCCAAATGAACTTTTTTCGAAAAAAGTTTTTGGACTGATTCATTTGCGGGTGGTTTCTCAGCAAAAGAGCCTGCGTTTAAATCCAATGAGGTTAGAAAAGATAATAATGCACAGAGTTTTAAACTCAGTAACAAGATGAAGTAATTTTTCATGGGAAAGTCGTTTATGAAAACGACTATTCTTTGATCAAGCAAGCACCTGTTTGATCACATGTCCATGAACATTGGTAAGCCTTCTTTCCAAACCGTTATGATAATAGGAAAGTCTTTCGTGATCCAGCCCCATCAAGTGAAGAATGGTGGCATTAAAATCATAAACGCTTGATCTTCCCTTAAGGCTCTTAAATCCGAAATTATCACTCTCTCCGTAACTATAACCTTTTTTTACTCCGGCTCCTGCGAAAAAACAGGTAAAAGCATCCGGATTATGATCACGACCCGTACCATTGCCCTGTAAAAAGGGCATTCTACCAAACTCCGTACACCAAACGACCAAAGTATTTTT
>NZKY01000123.1 GCA_002694035.1 Opitutia bacterium | reverse complement strand
TCTTTCTAAATTCCCAATAAGGTTTTGATCAATTTCAACTGCAAACACACAATGGTTTTGTTCAAGTAACTCTTGAGTTAAAGTTCCGAGTCCAGGACCAATCTCAACTACCGGGAGTCCTTTCTTTAGGGAAGCCATAGAAAGAGATTTTCTTACAATATTTCCATCCACCAAGAAGTTTTGCCCAAGTTTTTTTTTGGGTTTGTGATTTAGAGAACCTAGTATTTCTGTTGTGGCGGAGATAGAAAGAGACATTTTAAAGAATAATGAAATTAGTCTCGATTTTTCATTTCATGAATAAGAGTTTCGGTATCTTCAGCTTTCATTAGGGTTTCACCGCACAATATCGCATCAGCACCTATCTCTCTGACATACCAAGCATCTTCGGGTTCAACTATTCCACTCTCACTTATCTTTATAATAGAATCAGGAATCTGGGGAATTAGATTTTCCGAGATTTTTAAATCAGTAAGGAACTTTGTAAGGTCACGATTATTTACTCCAATAATATTTGGATCATGTTCAAGTGCTTTATCTAATTCTTTTTCGTCATGAATTTCATACAAACAATCTAAACCACTTATATCAGCAGCGTATCTTAGTTCTTTTAATTCATCATTATTGAGGGCTCTTACAATTAAAAGAATCGCACTTGCTCCAGCTTCAAGAGCTTCCACAACCTGAATCGGATGAACCATAAAATCCTTTCTGATTGTAGGAACTTTTCTTTGATGATTCGTCAGGAATTCGTTGACTTCCCACAGATCTTTTAATTCACCACCAAAATATTTTTTGTCTGTCAGAATTGAGAGTGAATCGGCATCTGCGTTGACATACTTTCTTGCTTGTTCGGTAGCTGAAATATTTTCAGCAATATTTCCGGCAGAGGGAGATTTTCTTTTAACTTCTGCAATAATGGAAAGTTCATCTTCATTGGATAATGATTCTAGAAAAGAAATTTCTGTTCTTAGTCTGTCGCCTAAATTTTCCAAGTCCTGATCTTTGACCGGACGAATAAGAGGAGCAATTTCTCTTCGTTTCCAGTCCATAATTTCTGCTAATTTATCCATATTATTATTTTAAAATTTTAAAGCACTCAGCGAGATTAATTTGCCATGCCTAATAACTAATACAGAATGCGCGACTGTGAGCGAAATTCAACGACTAAGAGAAATTGTATCTAAATTAAGAGCACCAGATGGATGCCCATGGGATCGTGAGCAGACTCACCATTCCTTACTTCGATGTTTAATAGAAGAGGTCTCGGAAGTAATTGAGGCGATTGATAATCAAGATGATATATTGATGGAAGAAGAGTTGGGAGATTTGCTGTTGCAGGTTGTAATGCATTCATGTCTTGCTGAAGAAAGAGGCGTTTTTAATTTAGAAAAAGTAGCCCAAGGTATTTCAGATAAATTAATTAGGCGGCATCCTCATGTATTTGATAAAGACGCCCAAGAACTAACCTCATCAGATGAGGTGATTGACCGTTGGGATCAAATTAAGGAAATGGAGAATAAGAATAAGGAAACCAGAGGTAAAAAAAATACTATATTTAAGAAGCTTCCACCAAAACTACCTGCTTTGCTTTTTGCGTCTGATGTCTATAAAAAAGTTGTTAAACATAACTTGGAATCATCCGGTCAATGGTCCAAAGAAAATGTGGATGAATTAACCTCTGGATTAAATGAAGAAGTTGCCGGTCGTATGCTATTTGAAATTGTTGCGTCCTGCTGTCATAAAAAAATTGATCCAGAAAGTGCTCTTCGAAAATACTCTGCATCGCAAATGGAACATTTTGATGCTGAGAAATATAGTTGATGAGCTACGAAAAGGTTAATCTGTTCCTAGACGATCAGTCCAATGGAAATCAAATTTCTTGCCAAATTAAAAAATCAAAAAGAGCCAAGAGAATCAGTCTTAGGATTCATTCAAAGCAGAAGATTATTCTTACTATACCCTCTACTTTAGATAGAGAAGAAGGTTTATCTTTTTTACAAAAGCAAAAAAAATGGTTGCAAAAAAATTTGGATTCCGCTCCAGAGCCTCTTTCGCTTAGCAAGTTTTTTTTGGATAATGGAAAAGTTTGGCTTTCCGCTCATCCTCGTAAATTAATATGGAGCATATCTGAAAATAGAAATCATATTTCTCATGAAGTTAAATTTGATGAGATAATTTTGAATTTGATAAGCGACCATAATTTGGATTTTTTGATTCTCCAATCATTAAAAAATATTGCCAAAGAGAATCTTGCTATGCGTCTTAGAAAACTCTGCATGGAAACACCTCTGGCTTATGAAAAAGTCCGAATCGGTGATCAGAAAAGTAGATGGGGGTCTTGTTCAGCCAAGAAAACAATATCTCTTAATTGGAGATTAATTTTATTACCTTATGAATTAGGAAATTATGTAATTATGCATGAGCTTGCTCATACACGACATTTAAACCATTCCAAAGAATTTTGGGATTTTCTTGATTTAATTTGTCCGGACGCTCGAATCTTGGATAAGGAATTGAAGAATGTGGGTAAAGCAGTGATGAGTATACATCAGAAGGACTAATTTGATATGCGTCCTAGCTCCCATGCAGTTTTCCCACCCAGAGATCTGAGGTAGGGCAGAGCATCTCCAGAATCTTCTGCTACATCAACTGGAGTAATACCGCTCTTTCCGTATCTTGAATTTACATCCAGATCGAATGAAAGTGCTTTTTTGACAAGGCTCTTCTTTCCCGAAAATGCCGCACCGTGCATAATAGTATAGCCATCCTTAGCCGAAATTTTTGGATTTGCTTTTTGGGAGAGAAGAAAATCTACAATCTCTTCTTTTCCAGAAACCATTGCCACAAGAAGCGGTGTAGCACCAAATGCATCCTGAGAATTAATTGAATTTCCTGCTTTAAGTAATTTTTTTACTTCCTCCAAATTACCCAGTCCTGCGGCAACATGAAGTGGATTTTGATTTTTGACACCAATTTCTTCGAGTAAATCAACAATTGACTTGTGACCTCCAGCTGCGGCAAGATCGACAAGATTGGTTCCGTGAATGTCTTTGGCATGAGGGTCAGCAGATAGGGCAAATAGAATTTCGAGCATCTCTTTTTCGCCTCGAAGGGCAGCAGTCATGCATGGGGTTTCGCCCTCATCAGTGCGGGCATCTACATGGGCACCATCCTCAAGAAGCAATTCCAATACATCAATATTTCTTCCCCAGGCCGCACTATGTAGAGGAGTGGATTCATGTCTGCCTTTGGTATTTGGGTCGCCTCCGTTTCTAAGTAAATAATCTACAATTCGAGAATTCCCCTTGTAGGCTGCGTAGTGTAATGGACTGTGTCCAAACCGGTCAGTCGCATTAATAAGGGCTCCTTCCTGTACGGCTTTTATGGTGGAATTGAGATTATTTTGTGCTATTGCTGCAAAAATATTTTTATTTGTTTGGTCGATAATACTCTGACCAATGTGTTGAAAAATTACTTCCCAACCTGAACGCTTTGATTCGTTCAATTTAATGATCGAATGTAAAGAACTGTTTTGTTCGTAAAGAGAAACATTCGCAAAGTCATCAAGGATATTTAGAAATGCCAGTTGTTCGTATGAAAGTGTTGAGAGATTACGAATAAATTTATTGGCAGAGTTAATATTTAGATCCAAAGCAAAACGATGTTTATTCAAGAATGCTTTTCTTTTCTTACTAAGAGGTCGGATAGGGTTTTTGCTTTTAATTTCTCTGGAATGTTCAGAACTGCTTAGCCAAATGCTATCAGCATGATCAGTAAATTCCATATTGTTGTGACTAAGAATAGAAAGTAAGGGATTTGACGATTTAAGAATTGAAAACAATTGTTTTCGACCAATTTTATTATCAATTCCAATGCCAAGAGTAATGATTGGTCTATGACTAATTAGAGTTTTTCCGTTTTGTATGAAAGAAACTCTATCACCAAAAAAACCACCTGAAAAAACGAACTCTCCGTTGGGAAAGGAAAGAATTTCAGAAGGACTTGAATCAAATCCTGGAATAGGGGTATCTTTATTAAGTTGATTGTTGCTTAGAGTTTTAAGAAATAAGTCAATACTCTGATCGAGAACTGATCTTAATTCACTTTTGGGAAGGCTTAATTTTCCTACAAATGGTGAATCACCGGGAACCATATCAAGAAGATCCACTTTTTCTGTTTGAATTTGATTTTCTTTTTTTTGGGTACGAAAATCATCGACAGAAATTGTAACTGAAGACAAATTTGAGTGAATATTTAGCCCGATTTGCTTATTAAAAAAGGGATCGAATAGAGGAAGTAATTTTTTCCATCTATCATCTGGCCAGTTTTTTTCAGCAAGATTAGCAACCCCGCTTCCATCTAAATAAATAGCAATATCTGACTTTTTTGACAGATGTTCTTGCAGTGAACTGGGTTGTCGGTGAGCAATTGAATTATCCGGTAGGGAAGTGATGAGTTTTTGAGAATTATTTTCTGTTGAATTGGAATTGTTTATATTTTGACCTCTTCCAAGTATGTAAAATATTCGCCCTTTCCTTCCAAATTCAAGTGGAACATCCTCTTTGTGAAATTGAAAAATGTTTTGTTTAACTGCTTTGAAATTCAAGGATTCTGCGATATTTGCAATCGATGTGTCAAATTTCTCTGTATTTTTTACAAAACATAGCAAACCGAAAGATAAGGTTTGATCCTTGGTATGATCGGTTCGAAGAAAAAATTGAACTGGAATTTTATTGTTCAGTCCAATTCTGTTCGGTTCGAATAAAAAATTTAAAAATTCAGGATTGGATTTTCGAAACACCTCGAGTAATGGTTCCCACACTTGATTTTCTTTAATATTTGATTTTTTAATTAACGAATCAATATTTGCAGAAATTACCAAGAAAGAGTCTGCAGGTACTCTTGAAGCAGTGAAGGGAATTTTTTCTGAGAATGTGAATGGGTTTAAGGCTAAAAAGCAAAGAACAATTAAAAATCTCAAAATTGAAGTAAGAACTTTCGTGGTCATAACTTTAGATTAATTTGGGTTACGAAAGGGTCAAATTATCTTTCAATTTTTGTTTTTTCTATCCAATATTAAATTTATCTATTATGTTTACAGGAATTGTAGAAAATGTGGGTGAGGTAACTTCCCTTGAGGAAAAGAAAGACTCATGGTTGCTCCAAATAAAGCCGCTTTTTGAAAAGGTTGACGGAATGGAAGCTGGGGCGAGCCTCTCAGTTAATGGGTGCTGCCTTACATGCCGTGAAGATTTTGACGGATCCGTTAGTTTTGATTTACTGGACGAGACATTAAAAAAAACAAACTTGGGATCATTAAAATCTGGAGATTTAGTAAATTTAGAGCGTTCTTTATCCCATAACGGTAGGGTGGGAGGACATTTCGTTACTGGACACATAGATGTATGTGGTCAAATATGTGTTTTCGAAGAAAGAGGTAAGAATCTTTATTTAGAGGTGAAGGTTCCTGATTACTACAAAAAATATCTAGTAGATAAGGGGTGTATCGCGATGGATGGATGTTCTTTAACAGTATGCGAAGTAGATGATTCTTCATTCGCAGTTTGGCTCATACCTCATACTTTAGCCAAGACTAATCTGTTACAAAAAAAGACTGGTGATGAAATTAATTTAGAATTTGATTTACTAGCTAAATATGTTGAAAAGCTTTCCGCATCAGTTTTGGAAAAAAATAAAATATGAATCTTGAGGAAGCCAGCTTTGCCATTCTCGAGGAGCTAAAAAGGCTGAGAAGTGATGGTGTTAGGGAGATCTATCTTGAAGATAACACCATTGAAAAATTCCAAAATGCTTTGAATTTTAATTTTTCTACTGAAAATGAAATTAATAAACGGGTAGTTCAACGGGCTGGTAGTGAAATTTTAGCCGAGGAAAAAGACTTAGAAGAAGACAAAAAAAAATCTTCATTAAATGTAGTATCTAGCCTATCACCCAGAAGTAAGTCGGTGAAAAACGAAAAAAAGTTTTTGAAAATTCCTGATATTATTCTTCCAGAGGGTAATAAGAAAGATCGATTGGACTGGCTTGAAAAAGAAGTTAAAAATTGTCAGGTTGCATTATCTGAAATTAATGAAGATGGGACGATTCACTTTGGGAGGGGGAATCCCGATGCTGAACTTTTTTTTTGTGGGGATGCACCTAACGAAGAAGACGACGAAAATCAAATGGTGTTTGGTGGTGAATCGGGAAGATTATTAGTCAAAATTATTGAAACAATGGGATTTTCTGAAGAATCCGTTTATCTAAGCAATTTGCTGCATTGGTGCCCAAAGAATGATCAAAACTTTGGAGACCGATCTCCAAATGAATCCGAAATAAAATTTTCATTTCCATATCTTGCCGCCCAAATAAAAATTATTAAGCCAAAGATTATAATTTTGCTTGGAAAAGTAGCAGTTGATGGATTTTTGGGCTTTGATTCCAAACGTCGTTTAAGTGATGTCAGGGGGGAATGGAATCAATATGGCGAAGTTCCCTTAATGATTACATATCACCCCACATATCTTCTTCACAACCCAAGTAAATCCGGGAAAAGAAAAGTTTGGGAAGACATGTTAAAAGTAATGGAAAAAATTGATGCTCCAATTAGTGAAAAGCAGCGAAGTTTTTTTCTATGAGTTTCTGTTTGATGATTAAATGAGTCCTAAAAAAGCTCTGCTAGTACTTGGAGGTGAACCACCCACTGAAAATATAATAAACTGGCACCACGATGATGCTGACTTCTCCGTAGCCGTTGATTCAGGTTGGCATCCATTTCAGCATGCAGATTTGATTCCTGATATTCTGATTGGAGATTTTGACAGTATTGAGCAAGTTGATGAGTTTAATTTTCCTGAGGCTGTTGAAATTTTGAATGACAAAAATCAGAATAAATCTGATTTTGAAAAAGCGATAGATTATCTTATGTCTTTGGAAGTTAAGTTGAAAGAAATCGTTGTTTTAGGTGCACTTGGAGGAAGAATTGATCATTTATTAAATAATTTTTCCCTGATATGTTCTTTACCAGAAGACATAATTGTTACAATTGACTCAGCAAATGAATGGGGTAGGCGAATTACTAATCAAACACCTGTTGAAATTAAAGGACAAAAGGGAGCAACAATAAGCCTTATACCAATGATTTCATGTAAATCGGTCATAACATCTGGATTAAAATGGAATCTCTTGAAACAGGATCTTCAATGGGGAAACTTCACAAGTTTAAGTAATATTTGTTCAAATGATTTTTCTGAAGTTAAGCTCGAATCAGGAAACCTATTTGTTTTAGTCCAAAAATAATTTGATTAAAATATTTATTTAGTGTATATACATATATACATCAAATTTTTATTAGCAATTTCTAGATTCAATGATTTTCAATGTGTTCAAAAATTTTTAGGTACCCTAAAGATTATTTTGAATTTTCAAAATCATGGACTTCATGGAAATAAAAAATCTTTTGGCAACAATCATAAAGTGTCTAATTGCTCGTGGGTTGTTTATGAGGATGAAAATCTTCTTGAGATGCTGACTTGTGAAGGAATTCTCTACTTTGATAGTAATCCTAGTTATTTTTATTGGAATGCTAAGTTGGCGTTAGACGGACAAGATTTTTGTACTGTAAAATCTAGAAATTTAAATCGGTATAAGAATCTTTTTGATGAAAAGTCAGAAATTATTTCCAAAAAAGAAAAATTTAGGGAACTGGAAGAAGCAGCAAACCGTTACTTAGATATTTCAGGAGGAGGAATAGATCTGATTGTTAGTCGCTTATTTCCTATTTCTGATAAGTCATATTTTGAAAATAATGATTGGATTGCATTTAATGGGCTAAAAGCAGCACAGAAAATTTTAAGGGATAGAACATAAACTTATCAAGAAATACCAATAAAAAAGCCTCCCAATCGGAAGGCTTTTTTATTAGTATATACAAATTAAAATTACTTAAACTGAGGGAGGTGACCTTTTTCAAATGCTTCTTTGAAGTACTTTTCAGGGTCTCTGTCCCATCTTCTAAGTGCACTTGAAGACCAAAAATATATTTTTTTTCCTTTGTACTCGACAGATTTCGAATTCGGGTTAACGACTCTTTCAGGATAAATCGGGCAAAAACGCTGATCGAGAAGCTTTATCTTATCAACTCCAAGTTTTTTTTGTTCTGTTGCAGAAAACTTCTTAGCAAGTGCGGGGAGTGCTTTGATGTAATATGCTTGATTGGAGTCAAAAGCCTTTACGCAAGAACCACAGCAAAAGTATATTTTTTTGCCGAGTAATTCAGAATACTCTTCAGGATCGATTTCATCGCCTATCATGAGTGCACAAGTTTCTTCCTCAGAAAAGAGGGTGCATGATAGAAATAAAGTTAAAAGTAAGGAATACAATAATTTCATAAACATATGATGTCTTACTTTAAATTTTTTTTCAAGACTTACAGTTGAAAATTTTGAATTAAAATTTTTTGTTGTTAACAGTCAGAATGTGTTCAACTTTCAAAAATTATGAATGAAAAGGACTTGTCCATTTATAAGCAGAAACTTGAATCTATGTTGCTAGAAATTGATGATTATCTTTCAAAAACCAAGGACTCTGCTGCAGCAGTGGAACCAGATAAGGGTCTAGGGCGATTGTCGAGAATGGAGGCAATGCAGGATCAACAAATGGTATTGGAACTTCGTCGTCGTAAAAAAAGACAACTTCTTGAAGTTAAAAATGCAATTAGTAGAATTGAACAGAACCTTTTTGGAAAATGCGTTTTTTGTGGAAAAAAAATTTCATCGGAACGATTGAATGTATTTCCCGAAGTACAAAGCTGCGTTAATTGTGCTTGATCTGTAAGCCTATAAATAAGGTTAAGTCATGAATGGGATTAGTCGTGTTATATAGAATTCATGTTTATTACGAATCTGTATTTAACATCACTTTTAACTAGTCTTTTAAAGGCTTCATTAATTTGATTTATGTTAATGACTTCAACATCTGAAATGATTTTTTTTGTCCCGCAGAAATCGAGCATTTCCTGAGTTTCTTTTATCCCTCCGATGATGGATCCTGAAAGGTTTTTTCTCCCAAAAAGAAGTTGTGCTGCATTTAAACTATCAAGAGGCTCAATAGCACCCACAATGCACATTGTGGCATCTACCTTTAAAAGATCCAAATATTTGTCAAGGCTGTGATTCACAGGTATTGTATTTAGAATAAAGTCAAATTCACCATTCTCTTTTTTCATCGCATTTGCATCTGAAGAAATTAAAACATCATCCGCCCCAAGCGATTTTGCATCTTCCGCTTTATGTGGTGATGTAGTGATCATAACAGTATGTGCACCCAGTGCATGAGCAAATTTAACACCCATATGGCCTAAACCGCCCAAACCAACGATGCCGACCTTCATTTTTGGACCAATATTCCAATGTTTCAAAGGCGAGTATGTGGTAATTCCAGCACAAAGTAGGGGGGCTGCCCCTTGAATTTCAAGGTTATCAGGGATATGGAGGACAAATGATTCATTAGCTACAATCACTTGAGAATATCCTCCAAAAGTTCTCCCTCCATAGTCTTGAGTAGGACTATTGTAGGTCGCTGTAAACCCGTTGAGGCAATATTGTTCCATTCCTTCCATACAAGACTTGCAATTACCGCAGGAATTTATCATGCAACCAATAGCAGCAAGATCACCAAGGGAGAATTTATTAACCTCCGAACCTAAGTCAGTCACTCTGCCAACAATTTCATGTCCGGGAACTACTGGGTATTCAGTAATTTTCCAGTCATTATTTACGAAATGAAGATCAGTGTGACATACTCCGCAATATTCAATCTGAATTTTCACATCTTTAGGACCAACATTCCGCCTTTGTATTTCAAAAGGTTCGAGGGGGTGCTTTTCTTGATGTGATGCAAATGATTTTATTGGGTTCATGATAGAATAATATCAGGAAGTTAACTTTTTACTCAACATTTTCGAAATCAAACTTTTGGATTTTATTCTGGATTCGAATACTTGACCTCGATTTATATTATGTTTCATAATTTGGAATGAAAAATTTAATTTCTTTATTTATCATTATAAATTTCTGGATTGGTTGCGGTAGTGATAATGAAGTTAAACCTGAATTTCCTGAAATCAAAAACCCTTTGGATATTCAGAGTAAATTTGATCAAGCATTATCCAGTGCTAAAGAAATTTCTGAGTTAATGGTTTCAAATGATCAAAACTTAACAGTTTATCTCAATACAGATGGAACATTTTACAACGGATGGGTGAGAGAAAATTATACGGATGGTTTACTTGGTTCATTATTTCATGTGCAGGATGGTAAAAATAGTGGTTTGTATACAGGTTGGTTTAAGAACGGTAACAAAAAAGTAGAACGTACTTGGAAAAATGGGCTGCGAGATGGACCTTATATAATCTGGTCTTCGGCAGGAGTCATTCAAAGTAGAGGATATTATGTAAATGATTTGAAAAACGGCCAAGTGGAAGAATTTTATTCAAATGGAAAAATTAAGTCTAAATCTAATTATGTGGGCGGAAAAATTGATACATTTGAAGGGTGGCAACCAAATGGTTCGACTTGTTCGATTTCATCCATCAAAGATGGTTCTGGAATTATAGTTTATTATGATGAAACTGGCTTATCTGAGTATAATCAATCATTTGTTAATGGTGAAATTGATTATGGGAATTATGCAGAAAATGAATCTTTAATTTCTGAAGATGTTTTAGATGAAAACTTTACTTCAGATGGAAATCTATCAGAGAATATGATACCTCAAGAAGATCTCTAAAGTCGGCTTTAACTAAGATTTTGAAATATGTACATCAATTGGTTCTGTGAAACCACTAATTTATTTTTTAACAATTTTTTATTGTTATTTGCAGATCTCACTTGCTGAGGAATTAAACTCGAACTTCGATGATCCAATTGAATTATCGAAAATTATTGATGAAGCTATTGTTGGGAAATGGGATGAATTTTCTAACAAATCATTGCCATTTGATGAATTTCGACAAAAAAATGGAGTGCAGTATGAAAAATCCTCAAGTTTTCCTTACAGTGGTTATTATGTTCAATTAGATACAGAACGAAGGATTAGAAATTTACGAACTTTTCACAATGGTCTTTTAAACGGGATCACATTGAGTTGGAGAAAAAATGGACTGAAGTTTTTTCAAGGTAATTTCAAAGAAGGTAAAAAAGACGGCGTACAAATATTTTGGTCTGAACAAAATAAGAAAACTTCTGAACAAATTTACAAAGATGGAAAACTTGATGGTTTATCAATAAAATGGTACTTAAATGGAAATAAAAGTTCAGAACAGATTTTCAGCAAAGGAAAACTTATCAGTGCTGTGGGATGGAAGCCAAATGGGGAACGTTGTCCCTCAACCCGTGTTCGAGAAGGAGTTGGTATACTAGTGTCTTACAGCGATTTCGGTGATGAATCAAAACGCGAAAATTTTACTAATGATGAAAAGAAAAAAGTGGTGGAAAAATATACCAACGGAAAAACTCGTGAGGAGGGTTATTATAAAAATGGAAGAAAAGATGGCTTGTGGATTTATTATCGATTGGATGGTAATGAGAACTTCAGGATTACTTACCAGGAAGGAAAAAGAATAAATACAGAGTTTCCTTAATTAGTTTTGAGCAAGAAAAGTTTTTGGAATTTAGAGAGAGCTTTTGTCAGGAAAAGAACTCTCTATGAGTTTTTCAACAGGTAAGAATTTTGGTAAATTATAGCTAATACAGTGCAACTGCCCGTGAAGTTTTACCAAACTGTCACAGTTGATTTTTTTTACAATCCATCCACGAGGAAGGACTGATTGATAAACTTGAACTGCTCGCTGTTCTAAGGAAGGATCTACATCACTGAAAGATGGCATGAGCAAAATTCCATTCGCAAAAATTACATTGGTGTAAGATCGCCAGTCTTCTCCCCATTTGGGTGGCATTGGAATTCTATTTACCTGAATCGGTCCAGCAGAAGTAGATATTGTAGAAATAAATCTTGCTGTTTCGTTAAGCCTAGCAGAATTTATTGGATCTTCAGCAGGAGGTATTTCACCAATTACCGCTATATTCTTCGCTACCATAGTCATAAACATATCGATATGACCATTAGGTTCGCCCTGCAATGGTGCAACTGCGAAAACACCATCAACGCCAAGGTAATCATTAAACATATTCACAAGTTGAGGATCTGAGTAAGCGGCTTTTCCCTCCTTGTTGACTTGCAGAGTTTTTGCAGATGTTAGGAGCAACCCGTCACCATTACTAATAAAATTACCGCCTTCTAGAACAAGCGGGATTGATCTGACAGGCAAATCAAACATTTTTGCAAATCTTATTCCCATCAATTCGTCCTTTTTTCTAGCCTCAATTTGATCTCTAGTTCTGTACTTTGCATCAACCATAAATGCGTTTTCTTCATCATATCTAAGTACAAATGGTGCATAATCCCGAATCCATATTGAGTTGGCTTTGTTGATAATAAATCGCATTGATTCCGGTGTTAATCCAAGATTTTTAATCAAATTGTTACCTGCTTTGGCCTGGGATTCATCAGACACAATACCAAACAACGGTACTTTTCCATTAATTGCCTTAGCAATATCTCCATAGAGTTTAGGCATTAAGCGAATATGATTATGGCAACCAAGTAAAATGGCAGAATTTCTTGAGAATTCTGCTACTGGGTAAAAATCTTCCGGTTCAGGTAGAGGTAATATTTTACGAGCAGGTGCTCCTATGTTATAAAGATCGTTGTTTTTTTCTTTCTGCCAGTAAGGTTTACCAAAATATACACCACTAATAAAGATGACTAAGGTAAATATTGAATAACTATATTTAGGGAACAGAACAGTGACCTTTTTATCTTTATGTGCATCTGATTTTGTTGATCCAACTTCATCGCTTTTGGTCGAAAGAGTTGAATCACTTGTTTTGGATTTGTAGTTAGAAATATTTTTGTGAGTGAGTTTTTTATGTTTTTTCAATTAGAAGGACCCTTAGGCAAAAAAGTACATGAAAAGAAAGTACGTGACGTGAGAATTGATCCCGAATTAAATATATAATTTACAGAAAACATTTTTTGAAAATAAAATTAAAAGCACAGACATATTTGAAGACCACACCGATGTCGAAAATCCAGACAGAGACAGATTATATAGCTCTTGGAAATTTAATTCTGACAATTTTTTTTAAAAAATTAAAAAAATTTCCCAAAACTAAAACAAAGCACAAAATTAACACGATCATTGTTTTAGCCATGGGGTGGTGGCGAAACCCAGAATCGAACTGGGGACACAAGGATTTTCAGTCCTCTGCTCTACCGACTGAGCTATTTCGCCGTTCCCATGGTAAAACCAAGTGAGACTTTAAAACAAATGAAGCTCTTATGGTCAATCGTGAAAGATTCGAGCGAAATTTTTTAAAGGATTAGTCTTTAGTACTAGTAAAATCTTTTAGATGATTTTTTATTGGAACAAGAGCTCGTGCGGACGGTTTTTGATCGGAATAACCATAAAAAATTAATCCTACAACCCGTTCGTTTTTGGGGGAAATCATGTTGATTGTTTTTGCGAAGTCAGGATGTTTCCAGACGGCACCAGTACTCCATTTTGTAGCAATGCCACAGTTGGCGAGTAAAAGAAGTAAATTTTGGCAAATACAACAACAAGTGGCGTAATCCTCATCAGCAACTTCTGGATTTTTTCTAACCAGTTCTGAATTTATTTCAGTCAGGCAGGTTACAATTAGCAACCCAGGTGCATTTCCCCATTCTTTTGATTTTTTTTTACCCCGCTCGACAAGAGATGGGTCGGAAAGATCACCAGCCAAAATTTCACCAAAAAGTTTTCCTATTTTTTGAATTCGGTCAGAATCAAGAAGGTAAAACCGAGCCGGTTCTGTCCGGTGATGATTAGGAGCATGTCTAGAAATTTCAATATTCTCCCGAATTATTTCAGGGTCTGGAATTCGGTCAGAGTACAATGAGGGCTTGGTTGTTCTCCTTTTTAGAATTGCACTTGTTAAGTCAGACATCAGGCTTTTTCGAAAATAACGCTTACATTAGCTCCACCAAAACCGCTACTGTTACTGAGTATTCGATTTACAGCATAATCTTTACTTTCTTGAAGCAGTTCCAAGTGGCCTAATTCAGGATCAGGGTTTTGAACATGAGCTGAGCCAGGAAGAAATTGATCCTTGATAGCAACACAGCAAAAAGCAGCTTCCATTATGCTAGACAAAGATAGTCCATGACCGGTGAGAGGTTTTGTACTTGAGACGAGTACTTTTTGAGGAAGAGGAAAAGTTGCTTTTAGAGCCTTCATTTCCGATGCGTCACCAATGGAAGTGGATGGAGCATGGGCATTTACATAATCAATATCTGAGGGAGAAATTTTGGCATCAATCAGGGCATTTCCCATGGCTCTTCTTAATCCACGACCCTCAGGATGAGAAATAGCAACATTATGACCATCTGATCCCTGACCCCAACCAACGAATTTAGCGTAAGGAGAAATACCTCTTCTTTCTGCTTCAGATTCAGTTTCAAGAACGATACATACGGAACCACCGGTACCCACAAAACCGTTGCGGGACACATCAAATGAGCGAGAAGCATTATTTGGATCAGTGTCTAGAGATAGAGCACGCATACCACAAAACGGTACAATGCTTTCAAAATTACAATCTTCAGCACCAATAACAATCATCCTTTTTTGACGTCCAAGTCGAATTTCATCGAGTGCCATACCGAGTGCATGACCGGAGGAAGCACAGGCTGAAACTAATCCGGTTGAAGATCCTTGAATCCCAAGAGCTGCAACAAGATTAAAGGTAAGAGTTCCAGCAATGGAGGCCACAATCGCTAGAGGATTACATGCCATAACTCCTCTTGCATCCATTTTTTCAAAATGTTTATGAATTGATTTCATCGACCCGCCGGATGAAGTATACATGCCAGAGATAGGATCCTGAATATCTTCTTCAGATAAATTCGAATCGTTGATGGCCTGTTTCAGAGCACACCAAGCATACAGAACATGGGGAGAAAAACTTCGAATTACAGCCCGAGGAACTTTGTATTCTTGTGGATATTTCCAATCTTCAGGATCAGTTGAATCAACTTCAAATCCTTTGACTGTACCTGCAATTTTGACCGGGGACTCAGGAACTTGAAGTTCGGGATGAAAATCAATTCCGTGTTTCATTTCTCTTAGGCTTTGGGTAACATTTTCACGATCATTTCCAATACTCGTGATAAATCCTATTCCGGTAACATATATTGGTTCCATGCTTAAATTGTCTTTTACTAGGTTACAATTTTTGAGCAAGGTAAATTAATGAGATTTATTTCTCAGGAATTTTTTCATGAACTATTTCTTCAAATAACTCACCTCTGTCGTTCCAACTTTTCCAAACTCCGACAGGCTTTCCATTTTGATGATTTTGTTCTCGCCATTTCATGCCATTTAAATGCCACATGATGGATGGACCATGTTTTAGACCATCTTTGTATGACCCTTCCATTTTTTTTCTACCCTCTGGATACCAC
>NZKY01000122.1 GCA_002694035.1 Opitutia bacterium | reverse complement strand
TACCATTTTGAGGATGGGTCAATAGCCCGGCCAGTTGTTTGAGGCGTTCGTTCTTGTTTGCCTTCGGATCAATTTGGCCAATCTCGGGAAACATCCACTTAGGGGTCGCCATCTTGCCGGTTGGAATATCACACCTTTCGAGCTCAAGTGGTTTGTCCGAAAAGACAGCAGCTAAATTATAGGCTTCCTGTAGGGTCCAGCGGTCAATGAAACTATCATGGCAGCTGGCACATTTCATATTGATTCCCAGGAATACCTGGGAAACATTCTGGGCAAATTGCATGTCTCGGGTCTGGCTAGCATTTACGCTTCCACGCCATTTGATTCCGTTGATAAATCCGGCAGCATCCGGTTTGGCATCGATCAATTCCTTCGTCATTTGATCATAGGGCATGTTATCCTTCAATGCATCGTAGAGCCAAGTGGTAATTTGTTTGCGTCCGCCAGTAATAAATCCGGTTCCGGTATAATCATTGCGAAGCAAATCATTCCAAAAGGTTAGCCAATGATCGGCATAGGAGACATCCTGGGCAAGCAGTTGATCGATCAGTTTGTTTTTCTTATTTGGAGATTCGTCTTTAAGGAAGGAATTTAATTGTTCAGGATTTGGCAATATACCAATAAGATCGAGATATGTGCGGCGGGCAAAAGTACGAGAGGATGCGGGGGGAGGAGTAGCGACATTATTTTGTTTGGTGTAATGGTCTAGAATACGGTCGATGGGATGGTTTCTCCCATTTTGCACAGAGGGGAGTTTTACGATCCTTGGTTTAAGCTTAGGTTCCCAACCGGAGGAGCCCAAAGTTATGCCTTCTTCCCAGACCATACCTTCGTTTACCCACTGGCGGAGGATTTCATTTTCTTCCTTTGAAACACCTGGCCCTTTTGGAGGCATCCGCTCATCCAAATCAGTCGAAGAGGTAAGTTCAAGAAACCAACTATCATCGGCATTTCCAGGTACGACAATTTCTCCACCTTCACCACCTGCAACAAACTCGGATCGGGTGTTAATAGAAAGCCCACCCTTCTTTTTGCCATCGGTGTGACACTCCGCGCAATTCTTCTTAAGAATAGGCATCACTTGATGGATAAAATCCACTTTCGCGGTCAAAAATAAGGGAAGAAAGGAAATTAGGAGGAAGGACTTCATATGATATCTACAAATATATTAAAATTTGTTGGTCCTGCAAAAGTATAATCTATCTCTCTTTGTTATTTTATACATAATCAAATTTTATCAGATTCGAGCTTTCTTTTTCGAATTTTCCATTCAAAATGAATAAATGACTTTCCAGACTCGAAAAAAATTTCTTAGGCAGATCAGCGTTGGAGGTATTACTTCAGTGGGACTTTTTTCTCAAATGGGGTATTCTCATAAAAAAAAAGACCGCTTTTATATCGGGATTCAAGAATATACTTTCCACCGTTGGCTTAATAGTGGGAAACTGGATCATCTAGATTATCCGGCATTGGTAAAAAAAGAATTGGGAATTTCCCATGTCGAATATTGGAACCGTCCATTTGGTGGAAAACATACCGATAAGAAATATGTTGGAGAACTAGTCAAACGGACAAGGGGAGAAGGAATAAAGAATGTTCTGATTCTGGTGGATGAAAAACACGAACTGGATCATGCCAGTAAATCCGAGCGGGATAAATCAGTTGAGTTGCACAAATCATGGATCGATTGTGCTAACCAGCTTGGATGCGATGCGATCCGGGTAAATTGCCGATCGGGTGGTGACCCCGATGAAAACTTGAAACAGGCGGTCGATGGGATGGGTAGGGTGTGTGACTATGCCAAAGGAACCCAGGTAAAAGTAATCATCGAACCACATGGCAGAAATTCTCAGGATCCGGATTGGCTAGTTCGAGTGATCAAAGAATTGAATCATTCGCATGCGGGCTTGCTTCCCGACTTCAATAACTTTGGAAAATATGATCGCTACCGTGCAGTCAGGATGACTCTTCCTTTCGCCTCAGCGGTCTGTGCCAAGGCTCTTAAGTTTGACGACAAGGGCAACGAGAAACATACCGACTTCGAACGGATGCTTAAAATTGTGCATGATTCAAATTACTCGGGTGTAATTAGCATTGAATTTGAGGGCCATGATCTGGATCCAATAACCGGTTCTCGAAGGACCAAAGAATTGATCCTCCGTGGCCTCGAAAAAGCTCGTACTTCCTGATCGTTAGCTTGGTGAACGGTACTCCCTCCGATAATAAGCCTGTGCTCATTGTAGGTGCTGGCATGGCTGGTCTTGCTTGTGCGCTCACTCTGCATCGATCTGGTGTTCAGTTTCTGTTGTTTGATCGTGATGAAAAAGTGGGAGGTCGCGTACAAACTGATGAAATTGATGGGTATAGATTGGATCGGGGATTTCAGGTTTTACTGACCGCTTATCCGGAAGCAAAGCGTTTTTTGGATTATGAAACGCTCGAATTGCAAAGTTGCTATTCTGGTTCCCGTGTCTGGTACGACGGGAAATTTCATCAGGTAACCGATCCATTCCGTCATCCATTTGATGGAGTCTGTTCAATTTTTAATCCGATCGGCTCCTTTTTTGATAAACTGAGGGTGGGTATGTTGCGCCTGGGGTTAAAATCAACCCGTCACATGCCCGATGATCTATCCACAATCGAAGCATTACAGGAGTTAGGTTTTAGCTGCTCTATGATCGATCGATTCTGGAAGCCTTTCATGCGTGGTGTGTTTTTGGAGAATGATCTATCCACAAGCATCCGTAAATTTGAGGAAACTTTTCGTCTTTTTGCACAGGGAGAGACTACGCTTCCACGAAGGGGGATCGGAGAAATTCCCAGACAAATGGCCAATCAACTACCTGCCGAGCAGTTGAAACTGGGACATTCTGTTTCAGAGGTGTATCCTCAGGAGATCAAAACCAAAGACGGAAAAAGTTGGCAGGGAAGGGCAGTGGTATTGGCTACTGATTTTGAATCCGCCGATCGGCTGTTGGAATTAGATTCAAAATCTAGGAATTGGAATTCAGTGGATTGTTTGTACTACAGTTTTCCAGTGTCTGACCTACCAGTCAAGAAACCTATTCTTCACTTGAATGGAAGCGGTCAGGGACCGATAAATAATCTTAGCTTCGTAAGTTCGCTTACGGATTGTTCTCCTCAGGGTAAGGAATTGCTATCAGTTAGCGTGATTGGTCATAAGGACAGGAAAATTGAGGATCTTGAGTTTGAGGTGAGCCAACAACTCATCAAGTGGTTTGGATCAAGAGCAAAGAATTGGAAAAATATCAAATTTTATCGTATAAAACACGCCGTTCCTATTTGTGTTGATACCTCACAGGAACAGAAGCAGATTAATAATATTTACCGTTGTGGAGATTATTTTGGGTTGCCATCGATTGATAGTGCCATGAAAAGCGGACGAGAAGTAGCAAATAATCTATTGAAGCGATTAGTTAGCATTCAAAACTAGGTTATCAGTAACATAAAAGATAAGTTTTTACTTTCACTAAAAATCTCGAAAGTGAAATTAGTTGTTTACATGAATAGATTGGTAGAAAGTCGTAAACTCCTTACCGAAGCTTGGTACTAAATATTTTTTTTAAAAATATTATCACCGATGCGAAATTCAAGACGACTATACACTAAAACTAACCCGAAATATGTGTAACACTGCAAAAATATACTGTGAAGTAGAGGGTTTGGGATGATAAATAAATTTACTTTGGTTCCCCAATTTGTTGAGCAAGGTAATTTTCAAGACCGACCATTTTAATGAGATCGAGTTGTGCCTCTGCCCAGTCCACACTCTCTTCTGACTCAACAACCATTCGCTCCATTAAATCTCTACTACCAGAATCTTGAAATTTGATACAAACATCAATGGCTTTGTTGTAGGTTTCAACGCCTTTAGATTCCATTCTTAAATTGTAAGAAATCTGTTCTTCGGGAGAGCTGCCAGAATTGATTATGTCATATCTAGCTATTTCTGGAACACCGTCAAGGTAGAGAATTCTATCTATTACTTCCTCTGCGTGCTTCATCTCTTCAATAGATTCCTCGTAATAGTGTTTGGCAAGCTTATGAAGTCCCCAACTTTCGCACATTTTAGAGTGTATAAAATACTGATTAACCGCAGTTAGCTCGATAGTTAAGCCTGCGTTAAGTGAATCAATTACTTCTTGTTTTCCTTTCATAAGATGAATGTTAGTTTTTTTATGCACATTCCCAAATGTTTTCTTCAGGCTTTTTTGCGGGACATACATTGCAGTCTCCACATTTCGAGGGGAATCCATGAGTGATTCTCTCGATTTTGCAGATGCAAGCTCTGCAAGCTTTACCAGCATTAGTTATTTCAGAAATTTCATCGACTGATTTGGTTTCTCCAGACAATATTGCCATTTTTATGGTCGATGATTTAACATTATAACATGTACAAACAACTTCATCTGAGTCGCTCAAGATTAAATTTAGGTCCGTATCAGGTAGGTTCAAAGTAATGGATAAATTTTATATTTTGAAAGACAACCAAAATGGCTAGAGCATTTTGTTGATATTGAGACTCAATATCAGTAAGCTGTCAACAATGAATAATTTAATCAGTGAAATTGTACAAATTATTTCCGTTTTTTAATAGGAGTTTATGAATATGAAAAAACTTGATAGATTTTGGGTCTTTATTTTGAAGCTATTTGTGGTGTCATTTTACATGGCTAACGCTGAATTAGACGAAAACAAGAGCGCATGGGGATTATTTTTACCTGAACCTATCACAAGCTTTGGAGCATGTAATGAAGATGGATTTTTATATGTTTATGGAGGTCATATCGGGGATGCCCATGTTTACTTTAAGGATTCTTATTCCAAAAGTTTTGTTAGACTTAATTTGACTAAAAGGACAAAGAAGTGGGATTTACTTCCTTTTAATGATCCTTTACAAGGTTTTGGGATGGCAGCGGATCGAGGTAAGATTTATGTATCCGGCGGTTCCCATGCGAGTAACGATGAGGGTGAAGAATCAAACCTCAGTTCTACATCAAAAGTGTCTGTTTTTTGTATTAAAAATAAAAAATGGAGTGATTTTATCTCTCTTCCAAACCCAAGGTCATCGCACGAGATGGTCGCACACAAGGGAAAATTATACATAATTGGAGGATGGCACATGAAAAATGGAAAGGGCGTAAATTGGTATAAACACGGTCTATACATTGATCTAAGAAAGAGTCCTTTGGTTTGGAAGAAACTTCCTTCAACCAAATGGTTAACACGAGCCAATTCAGCTGCTGTTGTGAATGACTATTTATATGTTGTTGGCGGACTAAATAACGAAGGTACTACGAATGCGGTTAACAGGCTTGATCTTAAAAAACTCAAGTGGGAACAGATCAAAGACTTTCCTGGGACTAACCGAATAAAGGCATTTGGTAGTGCTTCAGCAGCAATTGGGGGTAAATTACTAGTTAGCCCATTTAGTTATCAGCCCAGACTATATAATGATTCAAACCAGAGTTGGTATCCAAGCAAAGCTAAAGTCACAGGTAAACGATTTTTTCATCGAATTGTTCCTATTAATAAAACCGATGTACTTTTTATTGGTGGTGCTAGCTGGGATGGACACCTAGACAATATGGAAATACTAAATTTTGCACCAGATTTAGGAAAAGAAAAATTAAGACCCCAGAAAGATAAACATAAGCAAAAATCAACTTTTTGGGGAGGTTTTCGCGGATCTGGTAACAGCGTTACCGCAAACGATAATCTTCCCTTGGAATGGTCGGAGGGTCAAAATATAGCTTGGCGCAAACCCTTGATAGGATATGGGCAATCTACTCCTGTCCTGTGGGAGGATTTTGTTTTTTCAACATCAACCTTAGGGGATCATAGTGAGAAATCATTAGTTCAGTGTCATAATTTGAGTGACGGTTCTTTGAAATGGCAGAAAATAATACGATCACCCGTGAGAATTGAGAGAAACCAGTATGTTTCGCAAGCTGCACCAAGTCCAGTTGTTGATGATTCTGGTGTATACACATTTTTTGAAAACGGTTTGCTTCTTGGATTTGACCACGATGGAGGTCAAATTTGGAAGCGATCATTAATTGAGGATTACGGTCCGATCAAAGGAAATCATGGATTAGGCTCATCATTATTTCAGTCTGAGACAAGTATTGGACTTTTAGTTGATCATGCAGGCCCTTCCTACCTTTTAAAAGTAAATAAAAAAAATGGGAAAAATGCGTGGAAACTAGATCGTCCTGAAAGAGTTTCATGGAGTACGCCGACTTATTTTGAAAAAAATGATCGAGAAATTGTATTCGTTAGTTCAAATGGGGTTGTCGAATGCTACAACTTTGAGACAGGTGTAAAAATATGGGGCAAAGGGGGAATTGAGGGGAATACTGTGGCATCTCCAACTTATTCTGGAGATTTACTGGTTGTAGGATCCTCAAAACCTGATCATACAAAAGCTTTTAGAAATGTACTTCTGAATTCCTATGACTTACAGCTTGCGTGGAATGCTGAGGACGCAACTTGTAGTTTTGCCTCTCCTCTTCTAACTGAAAAGTTTCTATACCTTGTTAATCGTGCAGGGGTTGCAACTTGTCATGACTTGAAAAATGGCCAAAAAAAATGGGATTTACGTCTTCCTGGGCCTTGTTGGGCTTCACCATTGCACGCACCAAATAGAGTTTATTTTTTTACAAAAGATGGCGAAACAATTGTTTTGAACGACAATGGAACTACGGAAAAATTGGCAGAAAATAAAATAGAAATAGATGGAAGAGTATATGGTTTTGCTGCTGGAGATTCACAATTCGTTTTACGAACTGGTAATGAGTTAATCTGTATTAAAAAGGACAATAATTAACAAGTGATGCTTGTTAAAATTGAAATGTTTTTGTGTGGTTTGAAGTTTTCCAGTTAAAGTGTGAAAATGATATAATAAGAATTTTCAGCTAATCTTATTTATAGTTTTAATATTAAGTTAATAATATTCATTTCCGTTTTTTATCGGATGGGTATTCTCATTCAATTTCTTATCGCGAGTTAAGAGCAGATAGATGCTATTCGTTGTTATGTCATGAAATTTAATTTTTGCATTATTTTCAATCCTGATGTTTCAACCAAATTGGCTGAAAATTATTATTGAGATTGAGACTCAGTCTCAATAAAGTTAAATAATGAGTTATAAAATATTTAAAATTGGAGAATATATACGAAGAAATCTCCATAATCCTCCAACCAAAGAAATGGTTTGTGAAAAGTTTTCAATAACCGATTACTCTTTACGCAAGGGGTTTAAGGAAAACTTCGGTTTAAATTTTGGCGAGTATACTCGAAAACATAAAATAAAAACTGCGGCAAGATTGTTACACAATAGTGAAAAATCAATATCGGCAATTTCAGAATGTGTGGGTTTTCGCAACCATAGTCGTTTTGCAGAAGCGTTTAAGAATCAATACGGACTTAGCCCCAAAACATTTCGAGATGCATGTAAACAAAGCATAAGTAAATTAACAAGGCTTCCAACTTGTTGATATGAATGTTGAATTTATAGAACAGCTAGCAAATACTTATGAGTTTTCACAAATTTGTGAAAAAGCAGAAAAAGGGAATGTTAAAGCTGCTCTATTCATAAATAAATTTGTAAGTGAGCTAAATATTCTTTGCTTTCACCTACTAAATGAAAGTCATGACAAAAAGATTAGATTTCAGATTAATTCACTAAATGAAATCATGTCAGCATATCCTTCTTTACCAAAATTTAGTTACCCTAGATTTGATTATTAAAATATCTCCAGATTTTGTTTGGTTAAAAAACTAGAATTTTAAATTCCGTTTTATTTTAATCAAAACAATGTAATTCTTATTTTTCTGATTATTTTTAAGGCGGTAAGTTGTGAATTTTTTGCTTAGCTTCATTATATTTTTCAATGGGAAATACAATCGTATGGCTAAGAAACAATCTTAGGTTGACTGATCACCCAGTGCTTGATCGTGCTCTACAAGAATCTCGTGAAGTCCTTTTTGTTTATGTTTTTGACGATCGTATTTGGAGCACTAAACGAGAAAATCCAAGAATGGGAAGCTTTAGAGCCCGCTTTTTTTTACAGGCTCTGGAGGAGTTGAAAAGCAACATCGAAGATCTTGGGGGACAGATTGAATTTCTTTTTGGACGGCCGAGTGAGGAAATTCCAAAATTAGCCACCGAATATGGTGCCAATTATTGTTTTACCCAGAGAGAAGATGCATGGGAGGAGATTAATGAGGAGCGGAAACTAGGGGAAAAGTGCGAGCTCATTCTTACTGAAGGAAAAGGTATATTTGAAAATGAAGATTTACCCTTTGAACTGAAAGATTTGCCTGGAGTGTTCAGTTCCTTCCGTCGAAAGGTCGAAAAGAATTTGAAGGTTCGTCCCTTGATTCCCATACCGGAAAAAATTTCTTGTTCATGGACTCCGAAAAATCAACTACCCACATTCCGGCATTTTGGACTGGATGAATTTGAAACCGATGAGCGGGCCGTGCTTGATTTTCGCGGTGGAGAAGATGCTGGAATATCATGGATGAAAGAATGGATCTGGGATCGGGATTGCTTGAAAATATACAAGGAGACCCGTAACGGAATGGTCGG
>NZKY01000121.1 GCA_002694035.1 Opitutia bacterium | reverse complement strand
ATCTCCCCTTGCTTTTTCTTTATCATTTAATTCTCTACATTGGGAACGGATTTGAACGCCTGAATTGAGTTCATTATTGATTAATTTTACCTGAAATTGGAGTTCGAAGTCGCCATATAATTTATCTGAGCAGAGAAAGGAGTTTGGGCTACCTTCCATGGTTTTTCCAACAATCGAACCTTTTTCCACACGATAGGTTGCAGTTCCATTGAGCTGTGTCCATCCATTGAGTGTTTTGCCGTCAAAGATAGGAGTCAGTCCACCTTTGTGGTGCTTGGCAGATAAACATATTGAAAGGGATAGTGAGATGATTGATAGAATATATAATTTCATATTTTAAGATTAGTTATTTTTTTTAAACTTGAAAAATTACACGGTTATTTTTTCTTTTTTGGTCTTCTTCTTGATTCGGCATGTTCTTCAGGTGTCATCCAGGGGCCAGGGGTAAAAGTGATGTCCGCTTGGGTGGGTAATTTGATCCGGTTTGTCCGATCGCCATAATCGTCCAGATTTTCATTCAATTCTTCCTCAGTAACCGCGTAGGTTGGAACTCCGGTTGAGGGTACTTTTTCGCCCGCAATCCAGGCAATTGTATTAAGAATGAGTTTCCGGTATCCTTCAAGGGCCCAGTTTCTATGATGGTGACCACCGGTAAATCCGGCACCCCGTCCACCGCCCGGGCGGGTGATTCCCCAAAGGAGGGACTGGGTTTTTCCTTTTGCTAGATAAGCGGCCCGTGTCCAGATGTTATTAATACGGAGAAGGTTTTTCTCACTTGGTGTGGCAGCACCCAGATTTAGGGAGTCAGGATGGAGTTCGATATTAAAGTAAAATTCATCAACGGCCTCAATAGGTCCAACCCCACGGGCAGTCTCATGTCCTTTTTTTGGTTTTATATTTGCCCGCCAGAATGGATTTACAGAGATTCCATTTTTAAAAAAACCACCAATCCAGGGGAGGTAGTATTTTTCTCCCTGTTCCACACTGGGGTGTACGGCATAGTGCATAAAAAGAACCCCCACTTTTTTCTCTTTGACTAACTGGTCCATTTTTTCCCATCCGTTCCCGATCACTTTAGTACCATCGGCATAGATAACAATGGCATCCGCATCATCCAGTATGGAATCATCCGCTGGCCAGCCTGCATGAACAGAAGCCTGTAAATTTACTTTCTTCTGTGCGTTTATATGTTTGGCAAGCAGATGAGAACCGGCCTTAAATTCATGATCCCCGGATGCATGACTTCTAGCCCCGTACAGGAACACCACTTTAGCCGCTTCGACTGAGCTAACGAGCATGACAGAGGAAAGAATTATATAAATTGATTTAAAATTCATGATGTTGGGTTGGACGTGGGAACAATTTGGGGTTTAAGTTAGCCTAAATGCCCATTTTTCCTAGTAAAGCAAAAATCAGCTTGTTTTTGAACAAAGTAATATCAACAATCAGGGATTCTAAATTATTTGTCCTCTAACGAAAACCATTCAATGAACAGTTATATTTTAGCACTCTTTGCCCTTTTGATTTCAATTAATATTTTTTCTGATTCTTATGCCAGAAAGCCAAATGTTATTTTTATACTAGCTGACGATCTTGGTTATAAAGAACTGGGTAGTTACGGGCAGGAAAAAATAAAGACTCCTTACTTGGACAAAATTGCCAAAGAGGGGATGCGTTTTACCCGAAATTATTCGGGAAATGCAGTTTGTGCACCATCGAGGTGTGTTTTAATGACCGGTAAGCATCCAGGGCATGCCTTTATTCGAAATAATGGAGAGGTAAAACCGGAAGGACAAAGGCCAATACCCACAAATGAGATGACCATGGCTAAAGTCTTTAAATCAGAGGGCTACACAACGGGTGCTTTTGGAAAATGGGGTTTGGGCGGTCCAGGAACGGAGGGAGATCCCATGAATCAGGGATTTGACCGGTTTTACGGATATAATTGTCAAAGGCATGCCCATAGTTATTACCCGGATTATTTATGGAGTGATCGTAAGCGGGTTCCCCTGGATAATAATCCACCGGTTCCCGGACATGCATCCTTGCCCAAGGGGGCTGATCCAAAAGATCCGAAGAGTTACGATGTATTTAAGGGGAAAGATTATGCATCTGATCGGATCAATGAACAAGCCTTACAATTTATAAGGGATAATAAAGAAAAACCTTTCTTTTTATATTATCCAACGATTATTCCCCATGTCGCTTTGCATGTTCCTGATGAAGAATTAAAGCCCTATCTAAAACTAAAGTGGAATGATCCTCCTTTTACCCGTTCCCAGGGCTATGGCTACACTCCGCATTTCACGCCTCGGGCTGCTTATGCAGCCATGATTACCCGGATGGACCGATATATTGGAAATGTGGTAAATTTGATTGATCAATTAGGACTGACCAAGGATACGATAGTGATCTTTACATCAGATAATGGTACCACTCATCTGAAATTGGAAGTGGATTATGATTTTTTTGACAGTGTCGGGGAGTTGCGTGGCTTGAAAGGTTCCTTATACGAAGGCGGAATAAGGGTTCCTTTATTGGTAAAATGGCCGGGTAAAATAAAAGCCGGTAGCGTATCCAATCAAATGACGGGTTTTGAGGATTGGATGGTTACTTTACATGATTTAATTGGTGCAAAAACTCCTCTTGATGCAAAGCATGATGGATTTAATATAAGCCCCGATCTTTTAGGGAAGAGTAATAAGAAACGTCCTCCGCTATACAGAGAATTTTCCGGTTACGGGGGGCAGCAGGCAGTTTGGATGGGGAAATGGAAAGGAATTCGTCAGAAGATGCTTCGGAAGGGAAAAAATCATGATCCCTTAAAAATTGAACTGTATGATCTTTCCAAAGATACATCTGAATCTGAGGACTTGGCTCAAAAGTATCCCGATGTGGTGAAGCAAATCAAAGACATCATGGTTAAAGAACACATTCCATCAAAAGAGTTTCCAATCAAAGTTATTGATTAGAATTACCCCTATTAAATTTTAAGCGTAGATATTACTTCTTTTCTTTCTTTGGTTTTCTAGGAGCTCTGGGTGCCTTGGCAAGAGGGCGGTCATCAACAGGGACTTGATAGAGTTTTCTCAGGCGATTTAGTTCATCTTTGAGTTCTTTAGTTAGCGAAGCATATTCAGGCTGGCCGTATACGGAATTTAATTCGTTTGGATCTTTTTCCAGATCATAAAGTTCCCAACCGTCAAGCTTGTAGAAATAAATTAATTTATGAGTTTCCGTGCGCACACCATAGTGTCTTCTGACGCTGTGGGCACCGGGGAATTCATAGTATTGATAATAGAGTGATTTCCTCCAGTTCTTTGGTTTTTTTCCCTTTAATAATGGGACAATGGATTGACCCTGCATATCCTTGGGTGATTTGACCCCGCATATATCAAGAAAAGTCTGTGCGTAGTCCAAATTCTGCACAAGGTCCTTGTTTTTACTTCCCGGTTTTGTAACACCCGGCCATCTTACGATTAGGGGTGTGCGGAAGGATTCCTCATACATCCAACGTTTATCATACCATCCATGCTCGCCAAGGTACCAGCCCTGATCGGATGAATAAATAACCACGGTATTTTCAGCCAGGCCCGATTTATCAAGATAGTCGAGCAAGCGTCCGATATTCTCGTCCACAGAGTCAATGCAGCGAAGATAATCCTTCACATACCTCTGATATTTCCATTTGAAGAGTTCATCCCCTTGTAAGTTAGCTTCCTGAAAAGCTTTATTTTTGGGACCGTATGCAGCATCCCATTTTGCTTTTTGTTCAGGAGTCAGATTGCCGGGTGCCCTGATTTTTAAATCGCTGGTTGATAGGTGCCTATCTATTGTCATTGCCTGTGTGGAAGCTGGTTCCAATCTGTTTTTATAATCATCCCTGAGGGTTTCCGGTTCAGGAATATCAACATCGTCGTATTTGGTAAGATATTTGGGTCCCGGTTGCCAATTTCGGTGAGGTGCTTTGTGCTGGCTCATGAGAATGAAAGGTTTGTTGGGATCTCTTTTGTTCTTAAGCCAGTCAAGGGAGACATCGGTTATAACATCAGTAGTATAGCCGGTGATTTTTTTGACTCCATCCGGTGTGTTCATTGGAGGATTATAGTATGGTCCCTGACCCTGTAAAACCTGCCAAAAGTCAAAGCCGGTGGGATCACTTTTCAGGTGCCACTTGCCAACCATTGCAGTTTGATATCCTTTCTTTTGGAGCAATTTTGGAAAAGTCTGCTGTTCACCATCAAAGCGTTGGCCATTGGTTAACTGACCATTCAAGTGACTGTGTTTTCCGGTGAGAATAACGGCCCGACTGGGTGCACAAATCGAATTGGTTACAAATGCCCGATCAAAAAGCATTCCTTCTTTGGCAAGTCGGTCAATATTGGGTGTTTTATTCCTATTTGAACCGTAGGCTGAAATCGCCTGATACGCATGATCATCCGTGAAAATGAAAAGTATGTTTAAGGGCTTTGCTGAAAAGGCAAAGTTTAAAGAGATGCCCAGTGTAGAAAGGATGAGGAATAATTTATTCATAAACGAAAATCACAACCCGAAGAGAAGAATTGGCAACTTGAAAATTTGTTTCAAATTAAATTTTTAAGTTAATCCTGGATTGCTACCAGTCATTGACACAATTCGGAATTATCTCAAAATAACACATTTTTATTTATCCCATCCTCCAAATTTTAAACAACGATTCATTCCGATATGAGTAAGTCTATTTTATATTTTCTGACCAGCCTGATTTTTTTATTTGCATCTTTTGTAAGTGCAGAAAGAAAACAGCCGAATATCGTTTTTATTTTCGCTGATGATTGGGGTTGGGGTGATCTTGGTTGTCATGGTCATCCCTATGTAAAGACACCAAATATTGACCGACTGGCAACAGAGGGAACGGATTTTCATAGATTTACGGTGGCAAGTGGGGTGTGTTCACCAAGTCGGACTGCGGTTATGACCGGTCATTTTCCTGCACGCTACTGTGTTGACGGCCATTTCGCCTGGGTGCCTAGTAATGAGAGGCGGAACATGCCTGACTGGTTAGATACAGAGGCTCCCATGCTGCCCCGTTTTTTAAAAACTGCCGGATATGCCACCGCACATTATGGAAAATGGCATTTGGCCAATGATATGATACCTGATTCTCCATTTCCCAGTGTATATGGATATGATGATTACGGCTCTTATAACTGTGCAGGTCCTCAAATGTTTGTGCATGATGATGTGAAAAGTGCGATTCCATTTATGCAAAAAAGTCATTCCGAGGGTAAGCCGTTCTTTATTAATCTATGGATTCATGAACCACACACGCCGTTTCATGTGGATCCAAAATTGCAAAAACTTTTCCCCGATTTGCCGGAGGCTGATAATATTTATGCAGCCACCTTATATCATGCTGATCTGCGTATTGGTCAGCTTCTTGATGCAATTGACCGAATGGGCATTACAAAGGACACTCTAGTTATTTTTAGTTCTGATAATGGACCTGCCCGAGGGGCACCAAATTCTCCGATTTCATTAATGTATGATTCTGCTACGGGTCCTGGATATGGAATTGGTGGGGCTAAGGGAATTACCGGAGGTAGGCGGGCTTTTAAAGGAGCGTTATTAGAGGGCGGAATTGGTGTACCTTTTATAGCCCGTTGGCAAGGTAAAATACCTGCAGGTAAAATTGATAAAAGCTCGATCTTTTCTGCAGTGGATCTTCTTCCTACCTTTTGCGAATTGGCCAAAGTTAGTCTTCCAAAATCCTACAAACCAGATGGAATCAGTCAGGTTAGAATGTTAATGGGAAAGGGGGAACTCAGGAGGAACAAACCACTTTTCTGGCGACTTTCAGCTCCCTGGCCCGCAAATGAGGCGAAACCCGATCATTGGGTGAGTTATGCAGTGGTATTTGATCAGTGGAAATTATGTGCGAGCCGGGATTTGAGCTATTTTGAACTTTATAATCTGGTTGAAGATCCATTAGAGAAAAAAGATCTTGCAGATGAACAGAAAAAAACTGTCAATAAATTAAGAAAAGAACTGGACAATTGGCTCGTATCCCTTCCCTTGAAGCCAACAGGTAATGTTTTTTCAAAACTTCGCAATAAATAGTTTTTAGCCGTTTAATTTTTAAAAATTAATACTTTATTTTCCAACTCGATATAATTTGTTGTCTGTTCTGATAAGAAATGAATTTTCAATCGGAGCTAAGGATGCCATGTGTGGATTACCATCTAGTATATTTTCCGAAACTATATTAAGTTGCTGGCCCGGTTTAATAACAGTAGTTTTGCCTGTCCGGTCAGAAAAATAAATTAAGCCGTTCGCATAGGTAGGGGAGGCACTAAATTCACCGTCCAATCTTTCTCTCCAAGCAAGTTCTCCCGTTATCGCATTAACGCAGGATAAGATACCTCCATCATTAACCACATAGAGTTGTTTTCCAACCAGAATAGGGGAGGGCATCTTGGGTGCTCCTTTGGTCATCTTCCAGGCAAGTTTTGGAGTTTTTTGACCATCATATTTATAGGCATGAATTTCTGCTTTCATGAAGCAAGTTGATAAATAAATCATTCCGTGGCCAAGTACTGGACGGGCAACATTAGAAAATCCCAAAATCCCGTAGTTTACTTTCCAAAGTTCTTTTCCATTTTCCGGATTATATCCATAGACCCAATCAGCTGCGCATGAGATTAAAACCGATCTGCCGTTAAATTCTTCAACAATAGGGGTGGAATATGATTTTTGCAGTTGTGGATTTTCCCTCATTTCTCCGCTGCGCTTTGTTTGCCAGGCAATTTTCCCATTGTTTTTGTTGAGTGCAACAATGCTTTGGCTATCGCTTCCATCCAGATGGAAAATCATGAAATCTTTCCATATAATGGGAGAGCTACCCGGTCCATTTTCATGCATGACCCATAAATTCTTTTCCTGATTTTTCCAGATGATTTTCCCGCTTTCTGAATCAATACAAGCATTTCCATATGCTCCAAAATGGAGGTATAGTTTACCTTTTTCTAAAAAAGGGCTGGGTGATGCATAACTGTTTAGTTTGTGAACCCACTGCGGTTGTTTTTTTTCAAAGATTTCAATATCTTTTAATATCTTTCCTGTTGCAGGGTCGATTTTGAGTGCCCGAAGACTTACTTTGGAGAGAACGGTGACTGTAGGTAGACCATTATTTTGCTTTAATCTTTCCTTTTTCTCTTCTTCAGAAGCTGGTGTTTCTAAAGCAGTGGTCACCCAGATGTTTTTTCCGTCATGTACCGGTGAAGAGTGTCCACGACCGGGTAGATTTGTTTTCCACAGGATATTCTTATCCGCGGACCAAACACTTGGATAGTTTATACCTTTTGGTGCATGACCCGAGCTATTTGGACCTCTCCATTGTGGCCAGTTGGCTCCGCAAATAAAAAAAGGGGTTAGAAGAAATCCGAAAAGAATAGTTTTCATTTAAAGGGCCTAGGTAATTAGGGAAGTCTTTTTACAAATAGATTTCGAAAAAGAACAGTGCTGCCGGGATCATGGCCCTGAAGAGCGAATGTTCCTTCCCCAAGAATTCTTTCAAAATTGGATCCTTTTTTCCAGTCATCCGGTTGTGTCCATTCGGAAATGATCTTACCATTCACTTTGGTAATCACTTTTCTACCATCCACTTTTATATAAAGATCAAACCACTCGTCGTCATTTGCAGGAGCTTCAAGACAATCTACTACTCCATAAATACTGGCTGTTTTTTTAGGGTCGTGATAGGTATTGTTGACCTGACATTCAAAGCCTGCTTTTGGCCATCCTTCATCCTGGAATCGGGTATGGAAATAAACACCGGCATTTGAATTGGGTAAGGTCATCACCTGTGTCTTAAATTCAAAATTTATAAAGGGTTTTTTTGTCTGGTAGAAAAGATGACATCTACCCGGAGCATTGGCCACAATACAACCGTCTTTTACCCAAAAGGAATCCTCATTTTCATTGGGTTTCCATCCATTTAAGGTTTTTCCATCAAACATACTTGTCCAGCCCTTATTTTCAGAATGATTTTCAGCATAATGTTCGGCAAGTAAATCACGCCCAAAATCGCCATTGAAATCTCTCCAAACGGCGTGGACATGATTTACATTATTTTGGGTATTTGCGTATTCAAAAAGAAAATCTGGAGTTTGTACGCGATAGTAATGGCCGGACTCCGGAGTCAGACCGCCGGACCATACAAAAAATGTTTCTGTCGGGTGAAGAAGTGGTTTTTTAACAGTTATTTGATCAACTACCTGAGGGCGATACTTGGCTGCATAGACTTTGATAAGATCAGTAAGCCAACCTTTTTGACGGGGATTCATTTTAGTAATCGGTAGACCTTTAGGAGGAAAAAATGAGGACCGGTTTACGGTATTGTCCTGCCCGGAATAAATATCCCTTGGTGCTTTGTCAGAAAGAATTGCCATTTTCTTTTGAGGAGGAGAAAGGGATTTTAAGAATTTAAAGGCTTTAGCTTCTTCGTCAGATAAAACCCGTAATCCAGCATGCTTTCCTTCAGTTACTTTGGCCGGGCTCGCCCCCCAAAAACTTGGTGTCACGGAGAAAATACGACCGTTTACCAAAGAGAAATTAAGGGATAGGTGGTGCCCTTCGAACCGCCAGCCCCAGGTGCCTGCTTTATCCGGGGTGCCAAAAATTGTGTAGTGATAAAGATCGGGATTTCTCATCTCCCTGCCTTCTTTCTCATATAAAATCTGTTCCAGTAAAATAACAGTTGAAGCTTCAATTTGCCCTCGGTGACTCAAAGCGGATGATAATAATGTTTGGGCAAGCGTCCTCTGGGGAGAAGTCATTTCTTTAACGGGTAAACCCATTCTTCCATTAGGTTGTATGAAATTTCCGGGAAAGAAGTGCCAGTTTTCTCTTTCTTTGTTTCTAAAAGGGTAGAAAGCTTTCTTTTTTTGGTCATTTTCCAACGAATTAAGGAAGTTTTGGGCGGCTGACGCCATCTCGGTCGCAGGATCGTGAGCGAATGCCTGGAAGAGAATACACAGACAACTAAAAGTAGTGAGGGTTATTTTAATCATAGAAAGACAAAAATTGAGTTATCTTAGCTCATTGTCCACTCAAATAGTCAGGATTTTATAAAGATAACTTTTTAGGGGAATCAAGGGATGATTCTAGAGTCTTTAGTGATGGTGCATTGACCGATTTCATTCTTTAAGCTAAGAAATAGGAACCCATGAGCAGTTTTCTCGCAACTAAATCTGTTCCAGTTTCAGGTTCCCTTTTTTCTGGTGGAGGAGTGGGCGATGCCGGGATCGAATGGGGTTGTAAAATACCGGTGGTAGCAGCGTTGGAAATTGTTCCTTCCCGTGCCCAGTTGATAAGAAAGAATTTCCCTCAAACTAAAATTTTTGAGGGAGATATATGGAAATTAGAAAATCAGTATGTTGCTTATTTTAAGAAGATATTAAAAGGGAAAAGACCGTGGTTACTTACTCTATCTCCTCCCTGCCAAGGAATGTCGGCAAACGGTGCAGGTAGAATTTCCTCTTCTATCCGTGAGGGAAAACGGCCAAAAGAAGATGAGCGAAATCGATTGATTTTGCCCGGGATTTCAATTTTGGAGAAACTTCAACCTGATTGGTTTATCCTGGAAAATGTTCGGAGGATGGAAAACACGGTTATAAGAAATGAGGCAGATGAGCCTGAAAATATACTTCAGTGCCTGGGGAGAAGATTGCACCCTTTTAGATATTCCATAAGATCCTGTGTGATAGATTTATCCAGTTTCGGGGTTCCCCATCATCGGGAGAGATTAATAACCATTGGTTGCCGGATTCCTGAGATTAGTAACTCTGTTTCCCTTGAGGAAGGTATTTATTCCAAAGAATTGAGTCTTTTTCATGCAAAACCTTCTCATGGTCGCAATTGTAAAAATAAATTAGTTAGTTTACGCCAAGCAATTGGTCACTTATCTGCTCTTGATTCTCAAAAAAGGTTGGAGGATAAATCTGATTTATTCCATTCTATACCAAAATGGAATAGCAAACAGTATTTTTGGATGATGCATACACCGGAAGGAAAAAGTGCTTTTGATAATTTTACCTGTCCTTCCTGTTCTTATGAAAATCAAAAAAAAGATTCTGTTTTATGCGAAAAATGTGGTGCTCCTTTAGCAAGGCCAACCTTTCATATGAATGGAAAATCTCGATTAGTTAAAGGCTTTAAGACGAGTTATCGAAGGATGCAATGGGACAAGCCTGCAAGTACATTAACCATGAACAGTGGTGTTATTTCTAGTGATATGAAGGGGCATCCGGAACAAAACCGAGTTCTATCGCTCAGGGAAATTCTTATATTGTCAACATTGGATCATCCGCAATGGGGACAAAAATATTCTTTTAAAGGAATTAAATTTGGAAGATGTCATCCAAAAGGTGGTTTTTCCCAAAAATTAGTAAGGGAAGTTATTGGAGAATCGATTCCTCCTTTGGCAATGAGTAGTCTCGTCGATCATCTTCGCCAACTGGAAAAAAAATAATATTTTTATTTCCTATAATTTTACAATTTCCTATCAGATATTCTGATAGACTCGTACATAGTCAACTAACAGCTTAGCTGGAAACTTCGTCTGGTCATTTGGGTTTCCTGGCCAGCGTCCACCGACTGCTAAATTTATGATAAGATGAAATTTTTGATCAAAAGGGGCCGGGAATTTTCCTTTTTCGGAGTACCATTTTTGCTGCGTTTGCCATGGTTTACCATCAATTCCCCAGATTATTTTACCCTCTTCCCAAAAGACTGAAAAAACATGAAAATCATCTGCAAAGGTACCTTTGGTAAGTTTGTATTCTTTACCCGTATGTTTATTCCTCGGCCATCCTCCTCCATAATGCAGAGTACCGTGATAAGTGGATGGTTCATGACCCACAAGTTCCATAATGTCGATTTCACCACTTGAAGCCCAACCTCCATATTTTTCATCGGTTGGTAGCATCCAGATAGCTGGCCACATTCCTTTGCCAATCGGCAATTTTGCTCTGACATCGACACGGCAATATTTCCAGTCACCCCTGTATTTACTTCTAATTCGAGCAGAGGAATAGGGGCGAGTCGTCCCAGCGACATTCGGATTATCCTTGTGAGCTTCAATCACTAGGTTTCCGTTTTCTATTCTAAGATTTTTTTTGTCCCATCGATAAATCTGAAGTTCATTATTTCCCCCTCCATAAGCATTTTCTTCCACTCCCCATTTTGAATAATCCAATGAATTTCCGTTAAATTCATCCGACCAGACTAGCTTCTGTTTAGAAATTGCATT
>NZKY01000120.1 GCA_002694035.1 Opitutia bacterium | reverse complement strand
TTGTAAATCAAAGGTTGAGGTTTTGTTTCTAAATCGGAGATCAGCTTCTTTTGTTCTTCAATCTGCTTTCGAACAGATTCACGACGCATCTCGACCGATTCGTCCTTCAATTCCAAGACTGGGCTTTCGTCCCGTTTATCGGAATCTTGAGTCTGATTAAAGACATCAAACACCTGAAAATATTCATGATGAGTAATCGGGTCGTATTTGTGCGTGTGACATTGAGCGCATGCCATTGTTGTACCCATCCAGGTTGCAAAGGTTGTGTTCACCCGGTCAACCACCGCAACATTACGAAACTCCTCATCATTGGTGCCTCCCTCATTATTGGTTTGGGTGTTACGATGGAAAGCCGTGGCAACCAATTGTTCCTGAGAAGGATTAGGCAATAAATCCCCAGCCAACTGCTCTATGGTAAATTTATCAAATGGGAGGTTATTATTGAAAGCTCTGATCACATAATCACGATAACCCCAAATAGTACGGGGTCGATCGTCCGCATATCCGGCAGAGTCTGCATATCGTGCCAGATCCAGCCACATTCTCGCCCAGTGTTCCCCAAACTCCGAACGGGCAAGCAATCGATCCACATGTTTACTATACGCATCTGAGTTTTTATCCGTGAGAAACTCATTTAACTCATCCAAAGTTGGTGGTAATCCAATTAAATCGAGTGAGACCCTTCTCGCCAAAGTACGCTTATCAGCAGGTTCACTTCTGGATAGCCCATCTTTTTTCAATCGTTGATCGATGAAGAAATCAACTGGATGATCATTTTTAGGGACTTCGGCTCGAACTAAAGATTTATAAGACCAGTGCTTGTCATACTTAGCACCCTGTTTGATCCACTCAGTAAGCAGGGCAACTTCTTCTTCACTCAATCTCTCCCCTCTTCCCTTCGGAGGCATCAATTCCTGATCCCCGTCTTCCAAAGTTACACGAAACAAAATCTCACTATCTTCTGGATTGCCAGGAACGATTGCGGAATAACCATCGATGTCTCGGGTTGCTCCATCAAAAGTATCTAAACGAAGGTCAGCCTCTCGATGCTCCTCATCCGGTCCATGACAGGCAATGCAACGATTAGAAAGGAGTGATTTAATTTGTAAATTGAAATCAATGTCTTGCTCGGCAAAAACAAGTGAGGGCACGAAAAGAAACATCAGTTTAGGGAGCTTCATCTATAAATACAATCTAACTTTTTTAAACATTTTAATCCATGTGATCCTAAATTCAATGACTTGATTAAAGTTTTTAAGACTACTGAAAAGCAACTTACTAAAGATAAGTTAAAAATATTTAAAAGAAATCCTTTAAGATTCTTTCTGAATAAATCGTTCAAAGTCAGACATTTCAAACCTGCTTCCTACAACCAGTGGGGTACGCTGGTGAATACTTGTAGGTTCAATATCCAAAATCCTTTTGGATCCATCCAAAGCAATACCACCTGCTTGTTCAGCTAGCAGTGCAACCGGGTTTGCCTCATATAGAAGACGAAGTTTTCCTTCAGCATTGTCACTTGTGGGTGGATAGAGAAAAACTCCACCCTTCAAAAGAGTACGGTGAAAATCTGCAACCATCGATCCGATGTATCTGGATGAATAATTAACACCCAGCACTCCTGATCTTAAACGGTCAATATATTCACCATAGCGTGACGGAAAACCATCACGGTATGCCTCATTAACAGAATAATATTTCCCCTGTTCAGGCATGGTCATATTCTCATGACTTAAGACATACGCTCCGATGGCAGGGTCCAAAGTGAAGCCGTGAACACCATGACCGGCACTGTATACGAGGATGGTCGAAGACCCATAAACAACATAACCGGCAGCAATTTGTTTACTACCTGGTTGCAAAACCCATGCCTCCGGATTGTCTCCATCAACATTATCTGGTTTTCGAAGAATCGAGAAAGTTGTACCCACACTGACATTTACATCAATATTGGAGGAACCATCGAGCGGATCGAAAACCACGGCGTATTTAGCTTCCTCCGAGCCTTCATGAACAATCATCGGATTTTCATTTTCTTCGGATGCCAAAACTCCAATGCTTTCCCTTGCACTTAGGCAATGAACAAGAGCTTCATTAGATAGAATATCGAGCTTTTGTTGAACTTCACCCTGAACATTAATATCACCGTGTTCACCAAGTACATCGGTTAGACCGGCACGACGAACTTGTGCTTGAATCATTTTGGTGGCAAGAGTTATGCCAGACAACAAAAAGGAAAATTCACCGGAGGCACCGGGAAAGCGTTTTTGTTCACGCATGATGTGCTGTTGCACTGTAATAATAGATGACTGAATAGACATCTCACAAAACTAACATGGAGGGTATAAAAAAGAAACAAGATTAGATAAAATTTATGATCTTGATTACAGATTGATATGACTTTCATAATTCAGAAATGAAATGGGTATCTGTTTTCTTTTTCTTCACGCTGTTAAACGCATCATCCAACAAGAAATTTAATGTACTCTTTATTATTTCAGATGATTTAACCTACACTGCATTATCCAGTTATGGAAATAAAGTTTGCAAAACTCCAAATATAGATAGACTGGCAACAAAAGGAGTACGCTTTACGCAAGCCTTTTGTCAGGGCACTTATTGCGGTCCTTCGCGTGCCTCTTTCATGTCCGGTTATTATCCACACGCCACGGGTGCTTTAGGATATAAAAGTCCACGACCACAAATCGGAGATCGTAGCACATGGTCGCAACATTTTCGAAATCACGGCTATCATGCTGCAAGAGTGAGCAAGATTTATCACATGGGTGTACCGGGTGGAATTGAGAGTGGAGGCGACGGAGCGGATGACCCCCTCTCCTGGGATGAAAAATACAACTGCAAAGGACCGGAATGGCGCGCACCCGGCGATGGAGAAACCCTCCAGAAAAACCCAGATGGCAAACGACCCGTAGTAGGAGGTAACACTTTTGTTGTGGTGGAAGCAGATGGAGATGACTTGGTACACTCGGATGGCAAAGCCGCAGCCAAAGCAGTAGAACTAATTAGGAAATATAAAGATATGGAAAAACCGTTTTGGTTGGGAGTCGGATTTGTGAGACCACACGTCCCTTTTGTGGCACCTCGTAAATATTACACACCATTTAAACCTTACTCAAAAATGATTCTGCCAAAGAAGTTACCCGGCAACTGGGATGATATTCCACAGGCTGGCATCAATTATTGTACAAGCGAAAACATGCAGATGGATATTCGTAAACAAAAGAAGGCAGTTGGAGGATACTATGCTTCCGTCGCATACCTAGATGCACAAGTGGGTAAGGTTTTGAATGCATTGGATGAGTCGGGAAAGCGTGAAAATACAATTGTTATCTTTACAAGTGATCATGGTTTTCACTTAGGAGAACACGACTTCTGGGCAAAGGTCAGTCTACGGGATGAATCAGCCAAAGTTCCTCTAATCGTTTCAGTCCCGGGAAAAAAACCTGGCGTCTGTCATTCTTTTGTGGAATTGCTGGATCTGTATCCCACCCTTTCCAATCTTTGCGGTTTACCTAAACAAGAGAGGCTTCAAGGAGAAGATATTTCACCAATGCTAGATGACCTATCCTATGAAGTTCGGGAAGAAGCATTCTGCGTTGCTCCGATGAGAACGGGCTTTTTACTAAGAAACAGAAAATGGGCATTCATTCAATATGGTGAAAAGCTACCGGCCCAATTGAAAGGTGGGTTTGAACATGGCAGGAATGGCATCGAACTTTTTAATATGGAACAAGATCCACAACAATTCACTAACCTCGCAAATACTTTAAAATACCAACCTGTTGTCAAATCCTTCCGAAAAAAACTGGAAAATAAATTAATATCCATCCGTACAAACGATCTCTAACAATATAAAAATTGAATGCTTAATTATATATTTATCATTACACCCAATCTAAATTCTACGAAATTATCCGATCATTTTTGCTAAACAATGACTGGTATTGAAAAAATATTTTACTGTATAATATTTGTAGTTTCTTTACTTTTCTTTTTTCTCAATTCAAAACAAAAGAGAACTAAGTTGCCAAAACTTAGAATAACAAATAGTCGAGGCGAATCATTAGATAAGTTACTCCAAGAAAAAAAAGGGCAAACGCTCTCCTCTAATCAAAAAGCAATTTTAACAAATAACCTTGGTATTTATTACTGGCTACCTGAAGAAATCACCCAGCCATGGGAGGAGAGAATTCTCAGTTTCTTAGCAAGCTTTCCGATCACCTACATGAAAAAAAACATAGCCACCGAGGAAATGAAAACAATAGTGGCAGCAGAGGCATGTCTTTTAATTGTTAACAGAAACCTATCAGATTACCGCCACCTTAAAGTTATACATTTATGGGAAGATGAAATTAAGGATAATAAAAATGTTAGAGGAAGTGCATCTCGAAATGAAATTAACCTTAGTTGGAAATTTTTAAAAGAATCAGTTACAAATGCTAGGGATGGTCATAACTTAATATTACATGAATTTGCTCATTTAATAGACTTTGCAGATGATGGAATCGCACAAAGTATACCCGTTTCCCGATTTTCTGGAAAATTTAAAAAGTGGGAAAGATTGGTGGATGAAGAACATAAAAAATTGATGAATGCCTACAATTCCGGAAAAAACTACTCCATACGAGCCTACGGAGGATATGAATCAATTAATGGAAATAAACCAGAGATTTTTTCATGCGGTACATCAGCATTTTTTGAAAGAGGTGCACGGCTAAAAAGAGAAAGTCCAGAGATATACAAAGCATTCAAAGAATTTTATAAGTTAGATCCGGCTACCTGGAAAAAAAGAATAGTTTAATTGGTCATCCGATTTAACTTACTTAAAAAAAAGCAGTTAAATATAATCATTAAACATTAATAGGTTTATATTCCGAAATCACTCAACCGTGACTGATTTGGCAAGATTTCGGGGTTTATCAACATCTAGCCCTCGGAGTTTAGCAAAATGATAAGCAAATAATTGAAGGGGTAAGTTTGCCAAAATTGGACGAATTACCTCATGGGCAACCGGTAATCTAAAAATATCATCAGCTGCTTCACTAGGTATTTCAACATCTTCTGGAGCAATAGCCAGGACAGGACCTTTTCGGGCTTTTACTTCTTGCATATTTGCAATCGTTTTTGATGACAAATCTGATCCTTCAACTACAAAAACTGAGGGACATTCAGGATTGATTAAAGCAATTGGGCCGTGTTTTAGTTCAGCGGCGGGATAGCCTTCCGCATGAGCATAAGAAATTTCCTTAAGTTTTAATGCTCCCTCTAGAGCAACAGGGTACAAACTTTGCCTTCCCAGAAACAATAAGTGCTCAGCCTTAGAATACTTAACAGCTAATTCTCTTATTTGCTCGGCTTGTTGTAAAACTTTTGCGGTTAAATCTGGAAGAGCAGTTAAAGCTTGGACAATCGCTTGTCCATCACTTGGTGACAAGTCTCTCATTCTTCCTAAAGCTAACCCAAGCATGGCACATAAACAAGCTTGTGAGGAAAAAGCCTTTGTTGATGCTACTCCAATTTCTGGACCAACTCTTTGGTAAACCCCCCCATCCGTTTCGCGAGCTAGTGATGAACCAACCACATTAGTAATTCCGAGCGTTAAAAGACCTTTAGTTTTAGCCTCTCTAACCGCTTCTAAAGTATCGAGTGTTTCTCCTGATTGACTAACTGCAATAACTAAAGAATTTCCGGCTTTAGGAGAATTTCTATATCGAAATTCAGACGCATGTTCTACCTCTACTGGCACACGGGCAAGGCGCTCAATCAAGTATTCCCCGACCATACAAGCATGTCTAGCCGTGCCACAGGCGACAAAAATAATTCTATCAAGATTCCTAAGCTCGTTTTCGTGACCTTCCAAACCTCCAAGCTTTGATGTTGTCCCATCGTCACCAAATCGTCCTCGCAGAGTATTTTTTAATGCTATCGGTTGTTCGAAAATCTCTTTTTCCATGAATGATCCAAAATCACCCAAATCAACCTCCTCCGAAATTTGTTCGACAGGATGTGCAACTGCTTTAGCCTCCTGACCCTCCATAGTTGTAATGCGAAAATCCCTACCCTGCAAAATGGCCAACTCACCATCATTTAAAAAAACTGCTTCTTTAGCCCGCCCAACAAATGCAGAAGCGTCACTGGCAATAAAATTTGCATCGTCACCTAAACCTACAACTAATGGAGAACCTCTCCTTGCGCCAATCATCACATCAGGGCAATCTATGCAAAGAACTGCAATTCCATATGCACCACGGCATTGAGGTAATGCCAATCTTATTGACTCGATGAAACGATCTTTACTTTCAGGCAATTCAGAATAATGGAAAGCAATCAAGTTACACAAAACTTCCGAATCAGTCTCAGATTTAAACTCGATTCCTTTTGATAAAAGAAATTTCTTTAAGGTTGAAAAATTCTCAATAACACCATTATGGACAAGAACTATTTTGCCATTATAGCTGAGATGGGGATGTGTATTAGAAACAGTTACCGACCCATGAGTTGCCCATCGCGTATGAGCAATACCAACTGATGATAAAGAATGATTATTGCTAAGAGCTTTAGATAGATTCTCAACACGACCAGTCTCCCGATAAAGTTTAAAATCATTTCCTTCATGAAAAGCAACGCCTGCTGAATCATAACCCCGATATTCTAATCTACGCAACCCATCAATAAGTGAGTCTTGAGCAATTCCGCTACCTAAATAACCTATAATCCCACACATTGTGCTATACGCTAATGAATAATAGTTTTTATACAAATAAAATGGTCTATTAAAACTTATAAATTAAACTTTCTTAAACATTTTTTCACAACAATCTCGCAACACACACTAAAATCATTTTTTACTTTAGGAAGTGAAAATTTCAGTCATTATATTTTCATATTTTTCAATCATTTCGCTTTGCTCTTTATTTGCAAAAGATAATTTCAAGAAGCCTAATTTTTTAATGATACTTACTGAAAGCCACCCTGTAAGTACAATGGAAGCTTACAATGGTTTTTATAAAAATATAAACAGCTCGCAGAATTTGAATAGGATAGCTAGGAAAAGTACTGTCTTTTTAAATTCTTTCTGTGTCAATGGAAGCTCAAACAACAGCGTTTCCTCTTTACTAACTGGGAGCCATTCTCACGCAAATGGATTCAACCCAGAAAATAATACATTTAATTTTTCTCAAGAAAACTTTGTAGATTTGCTTCAAAAAGAAGGATATGAAACCTGTTTAATTGGTAGATGGGACCTAAGTAAAATTCCACAATATTTTGATGACTGGAATATATTGGTTGACTCCTCGGTGAAATATAATCCTGAATTTTTAAATATCAAAGGCAAAAAACGTATTGAAGGTTATTCTACTGATATAATTACAGATCTTGCCTTAAATTGGTTACAAAAAAGAAAAAGCTTAAAACCATTTTTTCTCCTTATACAGTATAACGGGACCTCTTACCCATGGATGCCAGCCATTCGACACATTAATCTTTTCGACGATCAACTTATTCCTGAACCACTAAATTTATTTGATGATTTTGGGAACAAGGCAAGTCCTTCAAGATATCAATCAATGAAAATTCAAACTGATTTAAATCTAAAGCAGGATTTATTTTTTCAAGAAGATAAGAACCCAGATCAAAATTCAACCTTATCTCAAGAATCTCTGAGTCAGAAAAATATAAATCTTATGACATATGAGCAGTTTTCCGCCTGGTCACTGGCGTGGCGCTCATCAAACGAAGCATTCACGCGTGAAAATAATTCAGAACAAAAAAATACCAAATTAAAATTCCAAAGATTCGTAAAAAATTTTTTACGTTGCATCAACGGTATAGACGAAAATATTGGAAGATTGGAAGAATTACTGTCGGAAACTAACAGAAATGTTTTTTTTATTTATACATCAAGTACTGGAAGATTTTTAGGCGAGCATGGTTGGTTCGGTTCCAAATGGATGTACGAAGAATCTTTTCGAGTGCCGCTAATTATTAATTCATATTTACCTTCAATCTCTCAAACAATCGTTGAGACTCCATGCCAAATTATTGATATTGCTCCCACAATTCTAGAATTCTCAGATTCAAAAGAATTGATAAATTGTAATGGAGAGTCATTATTGAATTATATTTCAAACAAGGATGTAAACCAGACAGATAGAATGTTCGTTTATTTCCACCACAATGAATTCCCATCTGAGCATATGGTTGCAAAACATTATGGTTTGAGAAGTCCAAAATATAAAATTATTCATTACTATCAATTTGATGAATGGGAACTTTTTGATCTTATCAATGATCCGAATGAGAATATCAACCTGTATAGCTCGCAAGCTCACGCTTCTGTAGTAAAAGAATTTAAAGAATTAATCTTGTCCTTTCGTAAAAAGTATTCTGACAAAACTAATGTAAACATAATGCCGGAGGAGTGGCGTAAATTTTACAGGGGTCCGGAAGCAAGAAAAAAACAAAATGACTAAATTTTCTATTTTTTAATTGATAAAACTAAATAAAAAACAAAAAAAATTGATAAAAGTCTTGTCCGAAATATAAAATACCCTATAAAGCACTTTTAAAGGAATGCATATCCTGAAAGGTGCCGTTTGGGAGGACGGCACCTTTCGTCTTTTAATATCATTTAATTTAGTTTACCAGTAAAGGTTCAAAATGATCTCTCGAACCCTTGAAATAGATGTATAGAATAACTAACTTAACAACTCTATCATGTTTGATTCTTTTTCAAACTTGGCTTTTAAAAGCCGATAAACCTAATATCTTATTCATCTTCACAGATGATCATGCACCCCACGCAATCGGTGCATACAACGGATGGCTAAAATCAGTTAAGCCCACTCCAGTCATTGACAAATTGGCAAAAGAAGGGATGGTATTTGTAAATAGTTTCTGCACTAACTCAATTTGTGGACCGAGCCGAGCCGTAATTCAGACAGGAAAGCACAGTCACAAAAATGGCTTCATGAATAATGGGAATACCTTTGACTGGAATCAGCAAACTTTTCCCAAACTTCTACAAAAAGCTGGGTATCAAACTGCCATCTATGGAAAAAGTCATTTAAAAGGAGAACCACTAGGTTATGACGACTGGGCAGTACTCCCTGGCCAAGGCTTATATTATAATCCCGACATTATTTTTCCTGAAGGTAGAAAAAGAATTGAAGGTTACTGTACAGATGTCGTAACCGATCTAGCAGTGGAATGGCTAAATGATAAAAGGTCGAATGATAAGCCCTTCATGCTGATGGTTCAACATAAGGCACCACACCGAAATTGGATGCCAGCCCTAAGACACCTTTCCTTATATGACGACATTGACATACCTGAGCCTCCTACTCTTTTTGATGATTGGAAGGACAATGCCCCCGGTGCACGCGTTCAAGAGTTGGAAATCGATCGCCATATGGATCTGAACTACGATTTGTTCGTGGATTTGACTCCCAATTTTAATCAACCACCTTCTCAGAAGAGACAGGATCGTTCAGCCTGGCATAATATGAAAAGAATGTCTGCCGAACAACTAAAGGCATGGAGAGATCACTATACTCCAAGGGATAAAGCTTTTCACGAAGCCAAACTCTCTGGGAAAGAACTCGTGCGTTGGAAATTCCAAAGATATGCAAAAAACTATCTCCGTTGTGTAAAAGGCGTCGATGAGAGCGTGGACAGACTTCAAAAAGAATTAAAAAAACTTGGATTGGATAAAGAAACAATTGTTATTTATTCCTCAGATCAGGGTTTTTACATTGGGGATCATGGCTGGTACGATAAGAGATGGATGTACGAAGAATCCCTCAAAATGCCATTAATTGTCAAGTGGCCAGGGGTAGTAAGAGCTGGAAGCAGGAATACAGACCTTGTTCAAAATTTGGATTACGCACAAACCTTTCTTGAGATTGCAGGTGCTCCACAACCTAAAGATATGCAAGGATTGTCATTAGTCCCGCTTTTAAAAGGCGAAGCTCCAAAAGATTGGCGAAAGGAAGTATACTATCATTATTATGAGTATCCTAGCGTTCACATGATCCCAAGACATTATGGGATCCGAACAAAAAGGTATAAGCTAATGCATTTTTATCAGTTTGGTAACGAATGGGAGATGTATGATCTTAAAACCGATCCGGATGAACTCACAAATATCTATGGAAACAAGAAAGTTGAGAAAGTACAGAAGAGTCTCACCAATCGACTCAAGAATTTACGTGAGGATTACGAAGATGATAGTGATGTTTCCATCCGTCCTGATTACATCCAACTTTACAGAAAAAAATCATAAGCCTTTATAACTTTAGCTGCTTACCATCTGATATTGATCCTAGGATTGTTGGATGTAACCAATCTTTGAGCGACCATCTCATAGAAAGAACTCTGTACATATTCGGTTTTTTTATTAGTGTTGATTCATAGTCTGTGTAGAACGCTGTAAGTAATGTTCCTTTTCTATCTAAAGCTACAGTTGAAGGATAGCCAATATCTTTTGCCTTATTACCAAACTGGTGGATAACCCATGGAGGCCTCCATGATTTACCGCCATCAATACTTAGCCTTGCACCGATTCCCATAAGTCCGCGATTGCGAATTCCATAGGTTAATAAAAGGCAATTATCAGAAAGTTTTATTATATCTGCAGGATGTTGCATTGGAAGAGTGAGCGGACCTTTCTCCTTCCATTTTCCAGTTAACTTTATCTCGCATAATTTAACATGGTGATCAACATGGGTACGAACTGCAGCCAGCATTCGATTTTCACCAAGACCACATAGTGTAGCTTCGTTAGAATCATTTGAGCCAAATTTGCTAATTTTATTCCAGGTCTTACCATCATCTTCAGATGAAACCATCCATGTTTCACTTGGATTTCCCCTACCCTTTGAACGGTAGCAGGAATAAGCCAATTTCTTATTATCAATACAGATGATCCTTCCAAAAGGGATTGTAGATTGTATGATCTTTGGGACCTGAGGACACTTATCAACATACCAATTTTTCCCTCGATCCCTAGATCTAGAGAGCCAATGACCAGAAAATCCTATAAACTTATCCTCCTTAACAAAAAATCCACTACTAAAGCATAGTAAATCTCCATTATTTGCCATACCAACGGCTAAATGCATACGATTCCCGTCTTTTGGATGTTTTGCGACAACACCTCTTTTCCTCCAATTCAAACCATTACGGTTCGAAATCGAGCATACTAGATCTCCCTGCATTAGTCCATGACTCGGAGCATTAAAATAGGTACATAAGATCTGTCCATTTTTTAATTTTGTCAGATTTGGCCAACCACAAGCATTAGTTGCCACTACAGAAATCTTTTTCTTCATCTAGTTAAGTGTCTTAAAGGTTAATTATATTTCAAGTAATAAAACATTTATAATTTAATCGCTAAACAATCATAACCTTCTTGATTTCCAGATATGGAGCTAATACCATTTATGGAAATACTTTCGCATGATTATTCGTGTATTCATTATATTTATCGTAATACTACCCTTTTTGAAATTGGTAGCTGAATCAAAACTCGAGTTTTTTGAAAATAGGATTCGACCCGTCCTTGCCGAAAATTGCTATGAATGTCACAATAGTATCAAAGAAGTAAAATCCGGATTAGTTTTGGATTATAAAGATGGAATACTTAGGGGAGGTAAAAGAGGTCCTGCAATCTCGTTATCAAATCCCCAATCCAGTCTTTTGCTTCAAGTTATGAAGCACGAAATAAGTAATCTTAAGATGCCTAAAGGTGGTCCGAAAATCTCAAAAGAAATCATTAAGGATTTTGAAAGTTGGATATCTGCAGGAGCCTTTGACCCACGAGATAAACCACCAACAG
>NZKY01000119.1 GCA_002694035.1 Opitutia bacterium | reverse complement strand
TTGGCTGTAATTCCTCTGCTCCCAACAATAACAGTTTTCTCCCTGGGAACCTCCTTTGCAACTAGTGCAAAAGGTAGAAAAAAAGACAGAACGTACAAAAATAAGTTCTTCGCATTAAACATGATTACCTCATAAGTGTAATTAAAATTGGTAAGACATTTCTGAATCATTTCATAGGCACTCCATTTAAAAGTATTGTCTAATAACCATTTTCTCTTCCAAATTTTTCGGGAAAAATTCCTTACTTTTGGTAAATGGCAACTCTTCAACATTTATTGGTGTCGGACCTGACTCATCTATTCTATGATATTTAGTCCTACCCGATAGTTTTAAATTTCTGTAATTCATGGGGTTTTTCACCAAAATATATTTGTAATTATTCAAATCCAAATTCATTGCGTGATATTGCTCACCAGCCCATTCGTAAGTAGGCTTTGAATTAATTAATATATAATTTTCTGATTTTTTAACTAAATATGACAAACCCATGTCTCCTGTTTCCCCTCCCCAAATACCTCCTTGATAAGTAAATTGACCAGATGATTTTTCGATGATTTCAAAATTATCCTCAATTGGATTTCCCCATTTAGTATCAGACTGATGACCAATTTTCAGTTTGACGATCGCACCGATATTTTTATCACTTAATTGATCAATGGCTTTTGGATCGACAACAATACTGAGGCTTTTTTGATCTGAATTAAGTCTCATCAACTGTCGAATGGTATGGACGCTATCGCCAATTGCTCCACCACCACAGCAATCGCTGGCCTCTACCAGAACATGATGATCGTATTCGTCAGATTGGAGAGAATTGAGGACTTGGATCGCGCTCTTCGTCTCAGATAGAAATTCTGCTCTCTTGTTCCAATATTTTTCAGCGAATTCATAAGATAGTTTTTGTGCTTTTTGAAGATGGTTGTTTGCAATTACCAGCGATCCACTCATCATTCTTGGTTGATCCAAATACGGTTGGCATAAAAAAAGACTTGTAGAGAGAATGTCATCCTGATCAGCCTCGGCGTTGAGTTGCTCCGCCATCAACTTTGCAAAAGGCCCAGCTCCATCTGTTGAGGCATTGATTGCGCTAGTGATTACATTTACTCCGGAAAATACCATTCTTGGTTTGATTTCACCTCTAATTGTTCTTGAAAGAAGCTTCACTGCTTTTTTCCCAATGTCAAACATATCTCTGTGGGGATATGTGTTCCAAGCCAGAATCGCATCACAACTCTTTACCAAATTTTCAGTGATGTATGCATGTAAATCCACAGTAATAAAAATTGGTATTTTGCTGAATTCTTCTCTTATTCTCTCTAGCATAGTAGAATCCAGGTGTGACCCATCCTCGAGTACAGCAGCACCATGCATGTTGAGAATCAATCCATCTAGATTCATATTTTTACGGAGTCTTGCCATAAGATCACTGTATAGCACCTCAAAGGTTTCTAATGTAATCTTGCCACCTGGGCTTGCGGAGGCATAGAGCAGTGGAATGATCTCAGCGTTCTCCTCATTAAGCCCCTCGATGCAGCCTCGTATGGAAGGAACTCTCGCTTCGTAGAATTCACTGTCGCGAAAGATGCCTCCCCGCTTGAACTCGTTTGCAGTTATAGGGTTCAATGAAAATTGATTACTTTCAGTAAAAATCCCACCAATAGCAATTTTCATATATCAGTTTGATCTAGCATTGACGAATCATTTAATGGATCAAGATTCCACCTTAACTTATCGTCCGGATCAGTATTTTTAGCCCATTCTTGCTGCAATAGTTGATCTTTCTTTAAATCAATCATTCTATGGTGAATCTTTGTTGGATTCCAATTGGTTAAGATCTCATTGTTAAGCATGTTTTTAATTTCTTTGACTTTTGGATCATCAACTCGATCATGAAGTTCCCGTGGATCTTCAATAAGATTGAATAATTGTGGCTTATATCCTCCATAAAATATCAACTTCCACTCTTCACGTCTGATCATTTTGTTCTGTACGCCACCAGGTTTTGCATGAACATCTCTCCCACCTAAATTTCCAGATACATCAGCAAAGTTTGAGTCATCCATACAATATTCTGAAGTTGCTACATTTTCCCAAGATTTGCCGTCGCCAGTTAACATATTTTTTAGTGACTTTCCTTGAGATCTTGGCAATGTTGGTGAGTTTGTCAGATCTAACATCGTTGCTGTTATATCAAAGTGGTTAATTACTTCATTCATTTCTATATTAGATCTGAGCATTTTTGGATAAGAAATTATTGTCGGCACTTTTACTGAATCTTCATAAAAAGTTTGTTTCCACCAGAATCCGTGCTCACCTACTTGATCTCCATGATCTGAAGTGTAAACAATAATTGTTTCGTTAAAGATTTCGTTCTTTTTCAGACATTTTATAATTTCACCTATCATGCAATCGAGATTAGAAACAAGGCCACAATAAGCAGCTTTGCATCTTAAATTTTCTTCATCTGTTATATCTGTTGAACCTGTATTTTCTTTCCACCATTGTAGGTAAGGGTGGTAATCCTCAAACTTTTTTTCCTTAATTTCAGGTAATTTCACCTTATCTCTGAATTTTTGATAAATTTCCTTTTGGCATACATATGGTTGGTGAGGTAGCATATAGCCTACTGATAATGCAAAGGAGTGTCTCTCATTATTTAAGTTTGAACAGAATTGATTGATGTACTCAACTGTTTTGTCAGTAACTATTTTATCATGAATTTCGTAAGCTGACCGGCCTGCTCCTGATTGAATTAAACTAATTCTATTTGGTCCAGCAGTCCCTTTCATATGCTCTTGATGAGTTCCGGGTTCTCTTGGAGATCCAAGGAAATTCCGGTTATGGTCTCCTACATATCTTTCAGAAAATCCATGATATTGATCCAATCCATTTAAATGCATTCTGCCAATTTGAACAGGGCTATATCCTCCTGCACCCAACGCGTGAGCATATGTTGGAGTAGCTGAATTAAGAATCTGATCATTTGTCCAAACTTCAGTTTCTGAAGGCATTAGTCCTGTCAGAAAAGCAACTCTTGATGGAACACAGATTGGTGAGTGGCAATAAACATTCGTAAAAGTTGCTCCACGACTTGCTAACTCATCCAGATTCGGAGTCTCCACCTCGGTGTTGCCATGATGGCTCATATATCGGAAATTGTGCTGGTCCGATTTTATGAATAAGAGATTTGGCTTATTTTTTTCCATTTCAAAATTTCTCATATTTTTGAATTGATATCGTTTCTAGCTCATCATGGTCGTATTCTATCCCTACTCCAGCTACTTGCTCCTTAAAACTATACATCCCATTTTCAAATTTTAATTGTCCCTGACCCTTAGCTTCTATATCCTCTACATCTATCACTAGATCCTCATAGTATGTATTATTTGGTAGTGCTAGGCACAAATGTAGATTATTATGTCCACCTCCATGCACTTCTGCTTTCATTCCAAATGCTTCTGCGACATGGCCTACTTTCATACCGCCTGTAAACCCACCTTTATAGTGAGTGCTTGTTCTCATAATATCACAGGCATCTCTTCTGATAAATTCTGCTGCATTCCAATGTGATCCATCGCTACATTCTGCAGCTAGAATCGGTATATCCAACTTGTCGCATAATTTTTTGTAGCTTTCTAATTCAAATTCTCTCATCGGTTCTTCATACCACTCAAATTTCAATTCTTCCAAAACTCTTCCAAACCACAATGAATCTGTGTAATTCCATAGCCCCGAAGCATCTAGTGTTAAACTGAAATCATCTCCAACCCATTCTCTAACTTTCTCACATAATTTAGCATTTGTTTTAACATCTCGATACCTCAGATGAAGTTTAATGCTTGGATACCCGGCTGACAGAGATGCTTCTACAACATCTCTATATTCTTCGAGAGTATCGTAGCTTGTGGTGGATGCATAGGCAGGAATTTCATCCCGATATCCTCCTAAAAGTTTATAAACTGGTAAACCAGCTTTCTTACCCTTGATATCCCATACTGCAATATCTACCATTGCCATTGCATATAGTGGATACTCTTCGAGTCGATCCGTATCCCAGCATTTTTCCCAAATTTTTTCTGAATTCAATGGATTCATACCTATTAAATCTGAAGAAAATCTTCTTTCTACTAAATCCATCATTATTCGGCCTTTGGGGCCTTTGGCGTAGCCAGAAATGCCCTCATCAGTATCTAGCACCATCACACAACTAAAGTTTTTCCTTGGATCCCTCCCATCTCCTGAACCTGGTCGGTCAACTTGCCATGTAAATGGTTTTACAATATCTTCTACTAAGTAGCTCTTAACATTTGTAATTTTCATTTTTTCTCTTTCATTGAAGCTGAATAATAACTGGTCTGCTCCTCATAGTTCTGTACCCCCAGAATTACTTGATTCATAGCATGCTTCTACAAGTCTCATGGTCTCAAAGGCGTCTTCTGCTGAAGTGTGAAGTTGATGATCCTCTCCCAAGGCAAATCTTTGAAGATTGCTCATCATCCCAATGAATGCTTCTGGAAACCACCCACCATCAAATTCAACTGACTCCCACTGCTCTTTTCCACTTGGACAAATCCACACCTCATCTGGCTCTCCTTTTGGATAATCAAGAAGCAACCCAAGCTTTACCGCAGCGGCTCCCTGCTGACAATCAAAGCGGATCTGCGCCGTCTGGAATTTCGGACCCTTAGTATAGTTGTGGTTTATTGACAGGACACAGCGGATCTCCGGCCCATAATTGAGAATCGCTGAAGTTCGTGTTTGGGCAAAATCAGGCGTACTGGGATGAGCAAGAGTTTGGGCCCACACACTTTTGGGGGTTCCCAAGAAAGATCGAATCAAATCCAAATAATGAATGGAGTGAACCGCAATCTCGACTCTTTCCATCTTCTTCAGAAACGGAAAGAGCTCCCATGAAGCTTCCAGATTCAGGTGCACCTCCAAATCAAGGATCCGCTCCAGATGCCCTTTGGACATCGCATCTTTCAGGGCCAGCATCATTGGGCTGAAGCGGAGTTGAAAATTGACTGCTGCTGTCAATTTCTTGCGCTCACAGATAGCCTTGATTAGCTTGGCTTCCTCGAGGTCACTACCCATTGGTTTTTGTATGAGTACCGTTGCATGCTCAGGGAGCTGCTCCAAGACATTAGATACTGCCGAAGGAGGGAGGGCTAAATCAAAAACTGCATTCTGAGATTGCGCGCTTGAAATCAAAGAATCGAGAGATCCAAAGGCCTTGAGATTCCATGAGTTTGCAATCTTTGCTGATTGTTCAGGGTTGATGTCGTAAACACCAAGCACCTTAAATTCGGCTTTTTGGTAAGCTGGTAAATGCGCATCCTTGACAATACCTCCAGAACCGATGATCGCAATGGGTCTTGGCTGGCTTGGAAGAGGCCATTGATAGTTTAGTTTCATGAAGACTCACTTTTTTGGAAATTAAATTCCAACAAGTTATCCCATAATCAGGTTGGGCAGGAATAGCACAACTGAGGGCCAGAATGTACTCTCTGAGAAAGATACTGAAACACTGAACCCAGACATGACAACCAAGGTAAGCAACCAGGATCGTCTGGGACTATGTAATTTGACTCCACACCTGAGGGCCTGACTAGTTGGCAAGTTCTTTGTTTTCTTTGCTAATTATCTGGTGCCCCTTAACCTTGCTGGCCCTGGCTGCGTCCTTAAGCACCACCTCATTGATACGTTCAAGGGATTTCTGGTGCATTTCCCACTCTGCCTTTCCCAGCTCCTCCTTGGGCAACCGAGGTCTGTCAAAATGATTGTATTCATCTTTCCCCCTCACCAATAGAGCATAAGTTCGCCCCCCATTCTGACGGACATGGGTAGGAATGAACCTTATCGCAAATCCAATTCTTGGAGCATCGGTATGGTTAGCCTTTGAACCATGAAAAATTCGAACATGGTGCAAACTCATCTGGCCTGGCTCCAAGACGATGCTCTCAACTTCTTCATTCTCTACATTCACGGCAATCTCCTGCCCCCGGCTCAACATGTTGTTATCAGCAAAGGTATCTTGATGCTGAAGTTGCCCGCGGAGGTGGCTGCCTGGTACGACCTGCATGCAGCCGTTTTTGAGGTTGCTGGAGGTAAATGCAACCCAAGCAGTTACAATATCTGGAGGTTCCAATCCCCAATAGGTGCTGTCCTGATGCCAGGAAACAAAGGATTTTGTTTGAGCATACTTGATAAAAAACCCAGCAGACCAAAGCAAAATATTTGGACCAATAATGTGCTCAACTGCATCCAACACAGCCGCTCTCTGTGCGATTTCACATAGACTTGGAAAAAGAAGATGACAGTTGGTCCCTAGAGCCTGATCAACAATGTCAGGTTTGATTTGCTTGAGCTCCATGAAATGTTCAGCAAAACCTTCTGCCTCTTCAGTACTCAGAACAGAGATAGGACAAGCGAATCCATTGCTAGGATAGTTTTCGACTGCAAACATCTGCTCCCCTCAGGAAAGATGAAAATTTTATGCGCAGATTAATGACCAAAGATTTTTTTTGCAAATATTAATTTTATTTTTTGCGATAATTTTTTTAAATCTGAAAGTT
>NZKY01000118.1 GCA_002694035.1 Opitutia bacterium | reverse complement strand
TTTTCTAAAATTTTATCTTTTTCTAAAAGTGATTTGGCCCATTCGAGTGGTGTTGTCTCAATTGAAGGAGGTTGCTTTTTACAAAATTTAGAAGACGGCTCAATTGAACTTTTTATTTCAACAGAAAAAGAAATTGCTTACCCAAAACAATTAATAAATTTCCAAAAACCCGGCACCGGCGTTTGGAGTATTGATTTATTTAAAGGCGGTAAAGCTGAAGATATTGATCTGAGTACTGCTAAAACTATCTTATCTACTGAGGAATCTAACTCATTACATCTTAAGGACCCGGTCGCTTTTAAAACAGAAGCAAATGTCACAAATCTAATTTATTGCAACCACCCATTTTCGTGGTCGAGCTCAAATACCGGTTTGGCATGTAGAAAACAAAATGAATCCGATTTTAATATTATCTCAAATTCTATTCTGCAAAGAGGAAACTCATGGGATGTTGCCTGTTCAAGAATAACTGAAAGACTATCCATTCCCAAAATTGGAAATTTTTCTGACCTCGATGATATATCAATTTATTTTTATGATGGTGCTGAATGCCTTCGTTCGCTGGAGCAAAACCCTGAGGCAGCTAGAAGACCAAGAGGTTATTCCTGCGAAGAGCTCGGCGGCTTGGCATGGGGTTGGGATCATGAATTCCCTAAAATTCACCCAATTTCTACAGAATTTCCATTATTCATTTCACCTAATGGTACCGGATGCAGCCGATATGTCTCTTCAATTTTCCTTCAGGATGGCAGCCTTCTTGCAAGTTGGCAACAGGCTCAAAAAGATGGATCTCAACCTTTGGTATTTAATACTATAAACCATGATGAAGTAGCTAGACTACTCGGTAAATAAATTTTAGCTTTATTGGAAGGTTGCGGAAATCGAAAATGACTCGCAACAATCTAAGACAGCAACAGTTATTGAATGCCTAGATCTTTCGACTGATGTGTCGATCAATTTAATTGACTAAATTTCTGAACAGACCGTCAGATGCTGTCACGAATTGTCGAAAGATGAACCAATCTCAGCGACGAGTTGAAATGGGCGGTTTTAAGGATGATGGGGTAGGTAATGATACTAATATCAGTACAAGGTTCAAAAGAGACATTGTTGCTAAGTAATGTCGAATGAGTGATTCAAAGACCTTGAGGTCTGCCACATCAGCTTACATAATTTTCATTTAACAGTAAATGAATTTATTAGCATATTATCTTGCTTATATATACCCCAGTTTGTGTAAATTTCATCGTTACATAATTAAAAATATAACTTCATAAATTCTCTAAATATGAACCAAACTACCCAAAAACAATTTAATCAAATTCTTCGTCAACAAGGAATTGAGGCTGGCATCAAGCCAGTTGAAGACATTCCTAACGAAAAATGTCGCTTAGACGAAGTGGAACGATTGGGTGTTCTTGAAAAGGACTTCTCCGCAGAATCAAATTACAATGCACTTACACAACTTGCTACCATTACTACAGGCTCTCAGATTGGATTGATAAATATTTTGGGGTCGAACATTCAAAAATGTAAAATGGATTTTGGGTTCAGTCCAGATCAGAGTGCCATTGCCCAAGAGTTACCAAGAGAAATTTCCGTTTGCCAATACAGCCTTCTGATTCCCAAAGAACCTCTAATCATTGAGGATATGTTTTTGGATGAAAGAACTAAAAATTTTCAAAAAATTGAAGCCTACTCAGGGCTAAGATTCTACGCCGGATCACCACTTGTTACCTCGAAGGGCTATTCTATTGGTACATTATGCGTTCTTGGCATGGAACCAAGAAAAATCAACCATGATCAAATTGAAGGGCTAAGATTATTAGCTGACCTAGTAGTTAGTTCGATTGAAAATGACTTCTTAAAGAAACAGGATAATCGGAAAAAACAGGTCTCTTTTTTTAATGAAGGCGAATCGATGGTTAAATACTTCTCAACATCCTCCATTATGTTCGCAGATTTCGTTGGTTTCACTAAGCTTGTCGAAAAGCTAGAAGCAGGAGATCTAATTGAAACATTAAATATCTTTTTCAAAGGTTTCGACAGGCTTGCCAAAAAGCATAATATTAGAAAGGTTAAAACTATAGGTGACTGCTACATGTGCGTTTCCGGGATCCCGAAACAAGAAAAAGAACATGCTCTGAACATGTGTATGTTTGCTTTGGATATACTAAAATTCGTTGAGGGCATAAATATTCAACACGAAGTTCTGGAGAAACCTGTTTGGAAGATACGCATCGGAATCCACTCAGGTCCTTTGATAGCTAATTTTCAAACCGGTGCATTTGATATTTGGGGAGATTCTGTGAACATTGCTGCTAGAATGGAGAGTTCTGGGCAAGCTGGAAAAGTACATATTTCCGAAAAAACAGCAGATTACATAGACTCTGAATTCTCCCTAAAAGAAAGAGGAGAAGTCGAACTTAAAAACAAAGGTTTCTTCCGTACTTTCTTTTTGAATTAATCGGAAATGAAACTTTGGTGAAGATAACTAGAGTCTAATCTGACTATAAATTAACTGAATTAAAAGTAGATTTTTAAGATACTGAGTTTTCGAGTGAAGTCTTTATAAACTTACATAATGAGATTACTTACAACCCACATATAAGCCTTTAGAGCAAATATAATTTTATCTTTGATAATAGCGTGAATTATTGAAAGAAAAATGCCAAATTATTGACGGCAAACAAATAGCGTGATTATTTTCAATCTATGAATTTAATTAGATTAAAAACTTATACAAACTGCCAAAAGTCAACGGGTTTTCTAAATCCTATATCATGCATTCTTTTCTTTTTCACTTTTTCTTCATTACACGGGATAGCCCCGAATAACTTTGAAGATAGAGTTATTGCACTCGAGAAAAAAATCAAAATCCTAGTCAATGAGAATGCTAAACTATCGGATCGAATCAGGATACTGGAAGAGAAGAACTTAACTAATGATGTTCAAGACCTTTCAAAAATGATTCCTAAGGAAGAATCAAAAAAAAAGAAATTTTTCGATAAGTTTAGACTAGAATTGGAAAGTAGTTCTATACAAAACCATGGTCCATGGACAAATCCCGGAGCTTGGAAATCGATTCGAAAAAGAATGTCTGAGTATTCTGTTCGAGAAACTCTTGGTAAACCAACAAGGTTGAAGACATCTTTAAATCCTGGAATTGAAACAGTTTATTTATACTCTGGTGATCTAAACTCCGATGGAGTTAAGGAAGAGGGATATGTAAATTTTAAAGACAAAAGAGTGGTATCATTTAAATCTCCACATCCTTGAATCATGTCTTTTGCGAAACAAGCTGATGAGCCATTCCGGCAGAAAGCTTACTGACAAGCTATACATCTAGACAAATCTTCTTCCTACCGCACAGGTGGTGCGAAACCTCTATGAAGATGAAAATTTGATCAACATATTGACTGACATTTCTAGGAAATCGGGTCAAACGGGTCTAATTCTGTCAAAACTGGCTTAGTCAAAAAAGAGCTTGAGAACCGCTTGGAACTCGCATCCCTCAAAAGGAAAACTGCCTAAAAGGCTATTTGAAACTTTGGTGGAGGTGGCGGGAATCGAACCTGAAACTCCATGTTCCAAAACCCCAGTAACTATGCAGGATTCAGAGTTCTCAGTAGAGGCGTTGACTGAGATATTGACTGAGATTTCTGGGACTGATCGTCAGCAGTTGTCTCAAATTGTCAAAAGATGGGGCAGTCTAAGCGACGAGTTGAAGAGGGCGGTTTTGAGAGTAGTAGGGTAGTAATATTTTGAACTAAGATTCGAGCGGTTCTTTCAGAAATAATAGTTCCAAAAAACACTTTTATATTCTTGTTAAACTTGAGGCAGGTCCTGCAACTAGGAATCGCTCCGATGATCCTTCTCAATCGCAGCAAGTAATATTTCCCGGTCAAAACTGGGTGGGTGACATTTGTGAAGTTCTTCAAGTAAACTGCTTTTCAGGTCTAAGAATTCTCTCGAGAGCTTTAGGTCAGGTTTTCGATCTTTGCCAAAGGGAATTTTTTCCTCACGGATAACTCTTCCTGGACGAGCTGAGAAGACAAAAACTCGATCTCCCAGAAAAATCGCTTCTTCCACATCATGCGTTACAAACAGCACAGTGGTCTTTTCTACTCTACTGAGAAGGAGTATCATCTCCTGCATTTCTTCACGAGTCTGAGAATCCAAGGCACCGAAAGGCTCATCCATCAGTAGAACTTTCGGTCGATTTGCCAATGCACGAGCAATGGCAACCCGTTGTTGCATACCCCCGGAAAGCTCTTTGGAATATGCGTTTTTAAATTCAGCCAAGCCCACCATTTCGAGTAGCTTCTCAGCTCTTTTTTTTAAGTTTTTAGGTCGATCATTTTCAAGCTGGCCTTTTGCACCATTGCAATAAAGCCTTTTACCAAATGAAGCGTTTTCCAATACTGTCATCCAAGGAAAAAGGGTGTATTTTTGAAATACCATTCCAATTTCGGGAGTAGGCTCTAAAACCTCTTCCATATCTAATAAAACTTTTCCACCTGTTGGATTTTCCAATCCACCTATCGTAGACAATAAAGTAGATTTGCC
>NZKY01000022.1 GCA_002694035.1 Opitutia bacterium | reverse complement strand
TGGATTCAGCCAGCCTGCGTACCCGATCGAAATTTTCATTGAGTTCATCGGGAGTTTTGCACAAAGCCATGCCGATTCCGCCACCACCAGCCGTACCCTTTAACATGATAGGGTAGCCAATCGACTTGGCCTTATGTTCGGCAGTGTCGAGGTCGTGGATTAGTTCAGATCCCGGTGCCAGCGGAACTCCAGCATCGGCGGCGATTGCCCTTGCTCTGTGTTTAAGTCCGAATTCACGAAGATGTACGGGGGAGGGTCCAATAAAAATGATCCCGTGCTTTTTACAGGCCTCAGCAAAGTTGGCGTCCTCACTCAGAAGACCGTAACCGGGATGAATTGCATCCACATTATGAATTTTAGCCGCTTGCAAAATTTTTTTCTGGTTCAAATAGCTCTGATCCACCGGGGCTTTTCCGATACATTCAGCCGCGTCCGCCATATCGACATGGGGTGCACTACGATCGGCCTCGGAAAACACAGCCACTGTTTGTATCCCCATTTTTTTCGCAGTCCTGATAATCCGGACTGCAATTTCGCCCCGATTAGCCACTAGTAGCCGTTCAATCGGATTCATAGAACTACCAGATAAATACCTGGACAGGGGTCGGATTGTAGGCGTTGCAGGGATTATTAATTTGTGGACAGTTCGAAATTAGGCAGAGCACACTGGTCTCCGCACGCAATTCAACATAGCGACCGGCGGCTGAGATTCCATCTTCAAAAGTCAGCCTACCTTCAGGGGTAACCGGAACATTCATAAAGAAATTAATGTTGCATGTTATATCCCTTTTTTCAAGGTCTGGACTCCAGTCCTGAAGCCCGCGAAGGAAGCTATCCCGGCATGCATGCATGTGTTCCTTGTCTAGGGAATAGCGCATTGTATTACTCTCTCTTGAGCAAGCCCCCCCCAGAGTATCGTGCCTGCCGCAGGTATCTGCTGTTATAGTTAGCAAATGAGTTCTCCGGTTGGACAAAAGCTTGGAGCCTGTGGTTAGGTAGAGTTTTCCCTGCTCCTGTATCGTGTCGCTTGCACTGTATCGGTCAGCGGTGTCATTCGCGTTGTAAAAGAGGGTATCCACTGCCTGGTTGCCCTCCAGGTCAAGGATTCTCAGGGACTGTCCTTTATCCACTTTCCGCATCCAGTGTTCACCGGCAGGAACCACACATGTATATACTGCTTCTTCAGGCACAAGTTCACTCTCTGTCAGATTGGTCATGATAAAAATCTTAATTTGTGATAGTCCTCGGTATTAGTGAAAGCTCTTCCATTTTCCGGGCAGGACTTGATGCATGGATCATCCGGGCCGATTGGGGGAGACTGATGGACGCTCAGTTTTACCGGATGAGTGCGGTATTCCCGGTCCGGATTTAATGGGTGTGAGCAAGTGTTAAGCACAACTAGGGTATTCATCTCCATTCTTAATTCTATAAAGTCTCCTGCCATACTGTTTTCGGGGACGAATCGAAGATCGCCTTCCTCATTTGATGTTACTTTGCTGAACAAGTTGAGATTGGGCACGAGATCACGTTCACCAAGTCCCCATTTTCCAAGTTCAGTCAGAAAACAGTCTCTTGCGTTCTGGTAATGATGGTTTCCGGCTTCCTGAAAAGTCATGGTTCCGAACTTATCTTTTACCTGCTTGGCGTCCATGTATCCACATACGGTGTCGTGCCAACCGCAAGTATCAGCAGTGATCGAGCAAAGCAGGCGGCCCATATCGGAGTGTAAACAATATGGATTACTTACAAAAAATATCTGTTGTCCTTTAAGAGTGTCCGGCATATTATAACGCTCCTGTTTTTCATCGGCGTTGTAGAGGAGCATGCCGACATTGGCTCCTCCATTAAGATCTTCGATACGGAGGGTTTTTCCCCTGCCCAATACTTTGGACCACATTCCGGCTCCAGTTAGTTCAACTTCATATAATAGTTCGTTTTGAATAGTCATGAGTTATCGTAAATCTGTTCTTTTTATTTGCTCATTCCACTTCGTCGCCCACCTCAGTAAGGCGAATCATGGGGATAACTTCGTTTTGTTCTAATTCAGGTGGTCGGATAAGCTCTTCGAGGCGCTTTTTAGTGGCAAGAAATTCCGGAGTAAGAAATTGACCGGAGGAACGTGGGCGTGGGACGGGAACTTCAATGAGTTCGTCTATTTCTCCCGGATTTGCACGCAGTACAATAATTCGGTCGGAAAGATAAATTGCCTCATCAAGATCATGGGTAACAAAAAAAACCGTCACATCCACATTTTGCCAGATTTTAAGAAGGTAAGCCTGCATCGAAGAACGGGTCTGTGCATCGAGAGCACCAAACGGTTCGTCGAGAAATAGAATCTCCGGACGATTGGCAAGGGAACGTGCAATGGCCACCCGTTGTTTCATTCCACCGGATAGCTGTTCGGGATATGCATCTGCAAATTTTGCAAGTCCCACTATTTCAAGCCATTCCATTGCCTCAGCTTCCGCATTCAATTTACCAAGGCCCTTGATTTCAAGACCGAACATTACATTTTTTTTAACGGATAGCCAGGGAAACAGTGTGTAGTCCTGAAAGACCATTCCTCGTTCAGCACCCGGTCCCTCCATCCTTCTTCCTTCTAAGAAGACATTTCCGGAGGTAGGGAAGTCAAGTCCGGCAAGAATCCGAATAAGGGTGGTTTTTCCACATCCGGAAGGCCCAATTACCGAGACGAATTCTCGACGATGAATTTGAAAATTGATATTGTTAAGTGCTAAAATGTCCCCCTTTGGTGTGTCAAATTTCTTAGTCAAATCCTCAACCTTGAGCTTGACTGGACGATTTTGTAGTTTTTCAAACCGTGCGGAAACGGCAGACGACTGTTCCAGATAGGAGGGAAGTTCAAGTGAGTTGCTCATCATTTGGTATGCCAAAAACAGGTGTTCCGATCGTTTAAGGAGAGCAAAAAGCGGGTAAGCAATCCTTTTGGAGCCTGGCGAGCCTCCTCAGTCCACGGAAAAAATAGATGACGCAACCAATGAAGGAGACGGTCGGTAAAGAAGCCGGTCAGTCCAATGAGTATTATTACGGGGAATACCCGGTCGAAATTGTAACGGGTTCCCTGCGTGTCAATAAACCCGGTTAGTCCAGTCTTTTCACCAATAAGTTCGGCAATGACCAGCCATGTCCATGCCCATCCGAGGAGAATTCGTAAATCATTGTAAAGGTTTGGAAGAATGCCCGGTAAAATAATGCGGGTGAGTAATTGTCTGCGATTGGCTCCCAGGGTCTGGGCAGCCTCGATAAGGGAGTTTTCCAACAATCGAGTGGTGTTGGCAATCACAAGAACGAGTTGAAAAAAAGTGCCTATAAAAACCAGCATGATTTTAGGGGCATCTGAAGTTCCCAAAAAAGCTACAAATAGTACGCTGAATGTAGGGGCCGGCATGTAGCGAAAAAAATCAATGAACGGTTCGTGAAGCTTGGAGAAAAAATCAAAGGATCCACAAAGGATCGCAAGGGGAATACCCAGCATGCAGGAATATGCGAAACCCCAAAAGATAATGGTTAAGGAATGCCGGTATCTTTCCCACATTGTTGGCATACCATTCTCGGGTACCGTATTAAAATCCGACCAGCCTGCTGAAAGTACTTCGTGTGGAGCAGGTAGGTATACCGGATTGGATGGTACACCTTGCGGAAGAAGTTTAAGCAGTGCTTCGGTGGGATAGAGTTTTAAATTGAAATCCGGACTTGCTTTGGTAAGCACATTCCAATTGTCCTTGATTATTTCTAGGTTTTCTTTGTTCAGAATGATTTCGGTGGAAATCAGAGTTCCTTCAGCTAATCCTTTCCAGAGTTCAAAAAGCTTCTTATCGTTTTGTTGCTCATCGCTTTCCAGCCAACCGTTGGCAATGCCCAATGGAGCCAGATGACGTAGTCTTTTTATATTTTCGCGGCGTGTGACAGATAGAGGATTATTTTCTTTGCGGGCACTGAGAACCAGATTATTTTCCTCACGGACACCTTTCAAAAAAGTAGGAAAGAATTCTTTGCTTACCCGATCTCCCGCCGTGAATACCGTAGTAACACCCTCCCGGTCGGCGGAAATTTCAAGTTTTATATCCGGATGCCAAATAAAAGGAACATAGCTAACCGTAACCCAGACCAACAATGGAATAGAAAATGAGCACACTGTCAGGATGGTCCCGCATCCAGGTGCAAGTTCCTTTCGAATGTTAAACCAGTAATTCCGCTTTCTAAATTTCTTTTCCGACATTATCGGATACTAGAAAATAGTGGAGCTATTAAAAAAATAGTCCTAGTGAATTGGGGCCAAATTGCTGACCCCAAAACTTACTTGGATTTTTCCGCGAAGTCTTTAGTCAGGGAAGGATCAAGATATTTTCCTGTATCCAATGGCTCTTCATATACTTCAAATTTTACATTAAAGTCATCCACAATGTCTGTGGAGCCATATACCGAGTCCAAACCGTCTCCCTTAGCCCAAAACTTGAGAGCTTCATCAAGAGAAAGTATTTTGGTACCCTTAAAAAATGGTTCATATTCAGCAGGTTCCAAAGACACACGAGCGGATAAAATTTTTAAAGCTTCATCCATATTCTCCTCGTTCAACAAATAATCAACAATTCGATACCACACGGCCACCACTTTTGCCCAATCTTCTTTGTTAGCCTCCAGACTTTCCGATGACACACAAAGGAGGTCATAAATAATTCCTGGTGCATCTGCAGAGGTAAAAATAGGTTTGGAACCGGGTAAGCTTTTCAGTGCCTGTCCGGAATTAGGTTGCCAGGCGGCTATGGCATCAACACTGCCAGAAGCCAATACCTGTGGAGTCTCATCCGTTGGAGTGTTGACAATGGTTACATCATCAGCAGACATTCCGTTTTCCTCGAGTGCTTTAAGTAGGAGAAGATGGCATACAAATCCTTCCTCAACCCCGACTGATTTCCCTTTTAAATCGGCAACGGTTTCAATTCCAGGCTTGGCTACCACCATATCGTTACCGTTCGAGTAATCATTTACGATAATACCCACGGAAGGCTTACCTGTAGCTCCAGTTACCAGAGCGTCTCCGTTTGTCATGCAAACCGCGTCTACCTGCCCGGCAACATAGGCATCCATTGAGGCCACATAATCAAACCATAAAAATTCCACATCTACACCAGCTTCATCAAACCATTTCTTTTGGATCCCGATTTCCCATGCTACCCAGCCTGGCCAGTCACTGTAAGCAATCTTTAGGGGAGTAGATTCCGCTTCCGGTTCAGGAGTAGGTGCCGGCTCTGGCTCTGGTTCTGGCTCTGATTCAGCAGGTTCTGGTTCGGTCGTTGCTATTTCATCTGCTGGTTCTTCAGTTTCTGTGGTCTCGGTTGGTGCACCGCCACAAGAGAATAAATAGAGGGTAAATATAGAAAGAAGGAATGATAAAAATGTGCGTTGAAATTTCATGTAATTAGGGACTCTGGAGGGGTTATAGGATGGATAGATGAGTTAATATGTTTAATTAAAAGCATTAAAATTATCAATTTATACTATCTGCAATTACCGTGCCAATGGAAGGTAATGACCAAAAAATGTACAATTGAGTCTAATTTATATGATTCAATATTTCTGGTTTCGAATCTAAAAATCGGCTCGCAAATTATTTGATTTGTGCATCTATAGAAGCGCATGATTGAGGAGGATATACAGCCCGGTCAGCGCTGGGTGAGTGATGCTGAGCCCGAGCTCGGTCTCGGTGTTGTGATGAAAGCAGGCGGTGGCCGTGTATCCATTCTCTTTCCGGCTGCGGATGATCGCCGGGAATATGCTTTGGAAACTGCTCCTGTTCGCCGGGTAGCTTTTGAAGTTGGAGACAATTTAAAAACTCATGACGGGCAGAGTGGGGCAGTGGAAGATGTTAAAGAAGAGGGTGGTTTTTTATATTACCAGGTAAAAGGGGAGTGGATTCCAGAAGCCGCCTTGGCCGATACGATTAGTTTTTCCAACCCGCTCGATCGTTTAATGGGTAGACAGTTTGACGATCCCCATCTCCTCCATGTACGCAACGAAGTCCTGTCCTGGCAGTCTAAAATAAACCAATCTCCCAACCGTGGCTTTACTGGTGGCCGGATC
>NZKY01000117.1 GCA_002694035.1 Opitutia bacterium | reverse complement strand
TTTTGGATAAGCGACTTTTCCATACAAATTAATGGATTCACCTTCAGCAGGTGCAGTAACTTCTCCCTCATTTAACCATCTGCGCAACCTCATTTGATCCCAAGAATTGTATGGTGATTTTGCTCCAATTAGATTCTCAGCAAATCTCATCGATGCTGTTTTCCACAAACTACCTGATAATTCGGGTGATTCAGCCATTATAGATTGCATGGATTCAGTATCTAACCACAAGGCAGTTACCGATGAATCTGCGACCACATTAGCAGTTCGGGGGACTCCAGCTAAAACAGCCATTTCACCAATAACCGCACCGCGTCCCATGATATCTACAACCAAGTCACCTATGGACACTTTTACACTACCCCGGGTAATTACAATCATTCCATCGCCATCCCCACCTTGTTTCATGATGGTGTCACCAGTGTTGTAGACTTTTGATTCAGATGCATTAACAATTTTTGAAAGCAGGCTATCGGGCATTCCCTTTAACCAGTTTACCTCACGAAGAACCTCTTCAGGTTCTGGCAACCTTAATTCAAGCGAACTTTCCATCACCTCTTTCATTCGCTCTTCAACCGCTATAATCATCCGACCCGCCTCATCTGCTTCAAGCATTCCTTCAGATTTAAGCTTTTTGATCGTATTTCGTTCGTGATTTAAGACTGAACGTATCGCATCTTTTGTTTCGATCCCTACGGTTGCTTCGGGAAAGTTTTCATGCATGTTTCGAATAAACTGCAATCCGCTTAGACGATTCTGCCTAATTTCATCTTTAAGCATACGAATTGTTTTCTGGAGCTTTTCAGGATCCCCGCTTTCATCAAGCTCTTTGGCAAGACTATCGACCATTTTTGCCATTTCTTGCTGGGCAACCACAAAACCTTTTGCAGCATCATAACTTACTGTTATTCGATCAGTGAAATGTTTTTTGGTAAATGGTATATCTTTGAAAACCTCAGTGAGTTTACTCACCCCACATACCTTTTCCAAATAATCCCGTTCAGTCATAGGAACCTTACCTTGTAAATCAAGGAATTCGCTCAGGTTATTATCCAATTGAGCAACCGCCTGGGCACCCAAAAGACCGGCTCTGAACTGTGCCCAGTAACTACTTCTTTCTCTTTCAAGAAGACGTCTGCGGGTTTCCGACAAAGTATCCATTTCCGCCAATTCACTCGCACTCAAAGGGTATGCTACCGGATCGGGCAGATACTTTCTCACCTCTCCCCAATTTGCACCGCTTAAAAATCGATCATCCTTGAGCAAATCCATTTCCTGCTCACAACCCTTGGCGACATTCCCGGATGCATTTGAAAACATCAGTTTTTTAACGGCAGGTAGTTTGGTTAAACCAAGATAATTTACTAACGGACCAACAGTAGTAGCATTGACAAGCAAAGTCAGAAGTACAATCCCAGAGATTAGGAACAAAAATTGATCCCTAACCCTAGAGGAAATACCAACCAAGGAAGCCTTTGCCACAGCACCTTGGCCTTCTCCAAGGACAAGCACCACATTTTCTCCGCTTAATAAACCCTCACGGATTTTGGCGGCATCCTGAGTTGTTTCCTTACCAAGAGTCTTATTTGCACGATCCGCACTCTGATTAATACCTACAATCTTACCTCCCTGAACCACAGCCTCTGCATGCCCAAGGGAAGATGCCTGGTACCAGTTTAAATTGGAGGATTGAGCAATCTGGTCTGCCTTTGCCTTTTCAAGCACAAAAACGGAAGTGGTCGATTCGTTATATCCAGACCCCCCATTTTCAACGGTAAATTCATAACGAAAATGTTCAGTGTAAACAACCAAGGCAAGTGCCAAGCCAATAGCTCCTCGTAGGGCCCCCCACCATACGACCACTGCATCCTTACCAGGAAGACCATAGCCTGCCTTCTTCATGATTGGATAAAATGTTCCCATGTTAATTGCCCGCACTAAATGAATTCCAACATAGACTAGGGCAAGAATTAGAAAATCCATACCTGTTGGATTTGCATTCTGAGCGATCACAACACCAACAACGATGAAAATAATTACATTGGCAACAAACGCGATGAGCTCCCAAAATTCATGCATAAAATGCTCAACTTCTGGACTGATACGGGTTCGTCCAATTCCAGCCATAACAATTCCGAGGGCGACCAGACCAAGAACACCCGAAACATGAAAGAAGTGCTCGCATATAAAAAATACAGCATATGAAGTAACCAAAACCACCGTGATCTCGATCATTGGATCATTAAACACTTTTCTAACCCACAAAATTGCAATCAAACCAAGAAAAACCCCAATCAATCCACCAGCAGCCCCAATTTTTCCAAAGCCAATGGTTGCATCACCAATAAAACTTCCAGTACTTACAAAAACTTCTGCACCGGTAACTACCCCGATCAAAAGAACAAAAGCCACAATTGCTGTTCCATCATTTAAAAGAGACTCACCCTCAATCAAAGTTCCAAGTTTCTTACTCGCACCTAATTCTTTAAGCAATGCCACCACAGCAACAGGGTCAGTGGCACTTACAACGGCCCCAAAAAGCATCGAAGCCAACCAAATAAATGCACCCGCCTCCGTATTCCATTCAGACAGCACCCCGCCTTCACCCCCAAAGATTTGGATGAGTCCCCAAAAAGCAACACCCGACATAACAGTAGCAGTTACAATACCTGGTCCTGCTAAACAAAATGCATTAATAAATGACTTCTTGAAAGTATGTACATCTAGGGCAAAGCCTGCCTCAAAAATTAAAATGGGCAAAAACACATAAAGTATCAAATGACCATCCAAGTTCCCGCCCCATGTGATAGCACCACTCAGTGTATCAACAAACTTGGCCCATATCCCTTCAGCATGGGATGCATGATCTCCTTCATGCCCATGACCACCATGCGGTCCATAGGCCCGGTTCAGGGCACCCATGGCAAGGCCGATTATTAAAAGTAAAACAGTAAAAGGAAGAGGAATCCTCTGCAAAAAATGTCTCGTTGCAGCTCCGATCACTAAAGCAACGATAAGAAAAAACAAGCCGTACAAATAATCATGTCCTCCAGAAGAGGCTAGAATCATAGGTGTAATATTATTCATAGTCTATATAATGATTTGAAGGTTATTTTTTTTGACGAAGCAAGGATCCGGGTAAAGGTCTCGGTTCTTCTTTTTCAGGAGAGTTACTCATATTCTGCTGGGACATCCTACTTGGACTTCTCCCCAACAATTCGCTTAACGGATCAACTTCAGGGATCTGATAAGATGACTGAATACGATCAGCGGTTTGAGCTTCATTCTCCGAACTCGCCTTTTGGGGTTCAATTTCCTCCTCTTCAACCGTGACAACCTCAAAAGTGTCAACTCCCTTAGCATCTCCGACTTCTGCCCGGTAAGTTTTCCCAATTGATTCCATTTGGGCTTTAACAACAGAATTTAATGAAAGTTCAAAACTTTGATTATTTTTAAATCCAGAAAGCAGAAAAGAGGTTTCCACCACTTTTCCTAAATTAACATTAATCTTATCGCCGACTCCGGCATTACCGGGCTTAACAAAAATTAACTCTCCTGATAATAACTCAAATCCATTCTTGTTATTCGCCAACTCCACAAGGGTACGCCCCAAAACACCTATTAGTTTTATCCCACCATTGGTTTCAACTTCCAACATGCAAGTACCAATTCCGGAAATATTTATCTCAGCCTCAGGACTATTCAATCCTACCTGATTACCAATATTTCGAGATTGTATCATTAATGAGCCTTCATGCAAATGAATGGTTCCATTTTCTAGAGTAAATTTCGTGTCAGCGCCAAAACGAAATTGATAACCTGCAGCCATGGTTTCAATTCCACTTCTTGGACGAACAGAAATTCGGGTATCAAGTGGTAAGAAACTCGCTTCATTTAGAGGAGTTGCTTTTACTTTATCTGCGGAAAAGAATCCACCCTCCCCAATTTGAGTCATGAGAAGATGCATTCCCTGCCCCCAACTTGAAATTAGACAGGATAAGAAAAGTATAAGTGAAATGAAATGCCTAGGCATGGACATGATCAAAAAGAACTAATTCCTTAAGGTCAAACCTTCAAAATTGATAATTTCCCGTAATCGCAGCACCGATATCAAAGGTCTT
>NZKY01000116.1 GCA_002694035.1 Opitutia bacterium | reverse complement strand
TAATGTAGATCCTGGTTACAAGATCATCTCAAATAGAACCATTCAAACTTACAAGAGCGGAAAAGCTCAAATGCTCCTAGTAGATGGAACAGCTTTTACCATTGGTCCTAATTCGACAGTTACTTTAGACAAATTTATCTACGACCCAGCAACAGCTTCTGGAAGCCTTGAAGTTTCTGCTAAAGGCTTAGTCAGACTGGTCGGAGGAAAGGTTACAAAAAAAAGACCCGCAATTATTAAAACAAGTACCGCAACTGTTGGAATCAGGGGAGGAATTGCAATTGTTGAGGCAACTCCTGAAGAAACAAAGGCATCTTTTGTTTATGGAGTGGAAATGGAAGTATCTCCAATTGAAAATCCAGACAATAGTTTGGTTCTAACTCAAGTAGGATTGAGTGTAGAAGTGGAGGCAGGTTCTGACGAGGTCGAAGAACCTGAAGTCATTACTTCAGAAGAACTAGATGATTACTCTGATGATTTTGAAGGTGCAGAAGAGCCAGAGAACAATGAATCAGATGAAGAATCAAATTCAGATGAATCTAGTGAGGATTCAGAATCTGATACAGAAGAGTCTGAATCGGAAGAGTCTGAGAACGATGAATCAGATGAATCTGAGGATTCTGAAAGTGAAGAGTCTGAATCAGAAGAAGCTGACAATGAAGAATCAGAAGAATCTGATAGTGAAGAATCTGATGAGTCAGAAACAGAAGAGTCTGATAATGAAGAATCAGATGAAACAGGAACTGAAGAATCAGAGGATTCAAATAACGAAGAATCAGATAGCGAAGAGTTGGAAGATTCTGAAGAAACAGAAGAATCGAATGATGGAGAAGATTCTAACCAAACAGATAGGGCAGAGTCAGATGAAACAGACAGTGAAGATGCAGATAATTCAGAAAATTCTAATGATGACCCTACAGAAGAAGAAAATTCTATAGAACAAGATTCTGAAGAATCCAATGATGTTGAGTCATCGGAAAGCGAAACTGAGACTCAACCAAATGAAGGAAATGAGGAGTTGGATCAAAATTCTGAGGACGAACAATCTCCTCAAATCGATGAAAATACTGATAACGAAGAAACTTCCCCTGAAACATCAAGTCAAGATGATGAAATAGTAGAGATAGACTCCCCTGAAGAAGATTCCTCTTCTGGCGAAAGTTCCGATGGTTCAAATAATCAAGTTGCGGAACAAAATACAGATTCAGATTCTCTTGAAACTTCAGAAGATGCCACTCAAGATGAGTCTTCATCATCAGTGTCAACAGACAGCGGATCTGTTGCAAATGAAGAAAATCCTTTAACAAATTCTTCAAATAACGATACTAGTGTTAATAATTCTTCCGAACAAGATAACAATCAAAACTCCGAAGGCCCATTAGTTGTATCTAGTTCTTCGTCTAGCGATGATTCACCACCTGTAATTCAGACTGATAATGAAAAAACAATTGAAGACAAACCAGTCATTCAGCCTCCAACAAGTACGTCTTCATCTGATTCCGTAACGCTTACACAACCTCCAACAAGTACGTCTTCATCTGATTCCGTAACGCTTACACAACCTCCTGTCAGTACTTCATCTTCAGATTTAATTACCTTAGAGCCTGCAAATGAGGACCCAGAGCCAGTGATACCAGAAATAGACGAAAGTTTGTTAGATAATTTCGATATATCTAAGAATACCTCAGATACTGGTATAGACAACTTAACAACCGCTTATGATCAAGGGGGAGAATTATTTTTAGATGATACTGAAATTGAATCTCAGGAAGAAGAGTTTATTGAGGAAGCAACAGAAGCGAATGAAGAAGTTCAAGTAGAAGAGGTTCAGCAAGAAGCAAAAGTAGAAGCAGTTGTAGAGGCTCAACTTTCAACTAATACATCTTTTTTAGAAAATAGTATTAGCGAAGATACTTTGATTGGTAAATCATTAGGAAAAATTGAAGTTGAATATACAGGAGCAGACGTTGTTAGGTTCGCTTTAGGAGGACCCGGTAGTGAAAACTTTGAAATTGATAAATCTGGAAATATTTCTCTTAAACAAGAGCTAGATTATGAGACAAAACAATCCTACAACTTACTAGTATTTACTTTTCTAGGCGAAAAATCTATTACCAATAAGTTAGATTTGAATGTAATAGATGTAGATGAAGAGCCTTTAATTAACTTAAATATCTTAGCCTCATCTTTAAGTGAAGATACTTTGACAAACACAAAATTTGCTGAAATTGAGGTACAAGATCCTGAAAAAAACGGAATTGCTATGTCTGTGTCAGGTACAGACAAAGACAAAGTTACTATATCAGATTCAGGAAATATAGTCTTGAGTCAAAATCTTGATTACGAAAAAAAGAGAGAATTAGATTTTGTAGTTGATGTTTTCGATGGAAAAAATACTGTATCGACACCAATAAAAATAAAAATTGATAATGTGAACGACCTAACTGCTTCAGTGAATCTCTCAAATAATCTAGTACATGAAGGAACCAATGTAAATTCTGTTATTGGGAAAATAGATGTCAATGGCGATAATAGTCTTTCTTATTCTCTTGAGGGTAACAAAAGCAATGACTTTATAATATCTTCTAACGGAGAAATTAAAGTAAACAATTCCTTGGATTTTTCTTCGAAAGATTCATATGAGTTAACCCTCAGCGTTCAAGGTCAAAACGATGCTATAAGTATTCCTTTAAAAATAAATATTGCCAAAAATATAGATCCTGATTTCACTACAGTATGTGCAAACTCTTGCTCGCAAGATGAAAGCATTGCTACTGGGACAGTAATTATAAACTCATCAAGATTAGACGACGATACTGATTTGGTTTCCTATTCTTTGGAAAATAATTTTGAAAATAAATTTTCTATTGATTCAAAAACTGGTGAAGTAAGACTAAGCGATCCTTTAGATTTTGAAAGTGTAGCTTCTTACAATATAAAAGTAATCGCTGAAGATTCAAAAGGTAAAACAAAAGAAATAAGTTCAACTTTTAGCGTAACAGATGTTGAAGTTCCAGAAAGAACTCTTGATCAATTTAATTCTAACTTTATAGGAAACAAAAGACTTTTCGCCGAACCCAGCGATGAGCAAGGACGTTTTTATCTTCCTGATGACTTAAGTTCTAAAGAAAAATCTCAAAGAGAATTATTTGATCTTAATCAAGGTAACCTACCCAGTGGAACAACCTATAGTGTTAGTGTAGAAGATAATTCCAAGTACGAGGTAGATAGCTCTGGAATCGTAAGTATAAAATCTGGAGTGATACTAAATAGTGATGTTTCTCAAGAAGTTTCTGGTCAAAATTTGATCGATTATCTTGCGGGAGCTAGTGGAGCTATTTCCGAAAAAGATCATGAAAGTTTTGAGGACAAAGCAAACTTTATTGTCAATATCCCAAATGAACCTAGTCAAAATGTTGAATTAAAGGTCGTTCCTAAAAAGGTTGAATCTCAAGAAAACGTAGTTATGAAATTCGCTTCAGGTTATAGCAATGTTTCACATAACAAAAGCAATCCTTTTAAAGCATCTGCTTCTCGTGGAGACGGAACTGCCAAAGATTATAATTCATCAGTAGCTTTATATGGAGGAACAATCACAGAATCTTCTTTATCATCATCTCAATTAGAAGGGAATGCAAAGCTAAACTCTGTGATCCTGAAAGACGATGGTAGTTCAGCATACTATGCAGCATCTGATGAGGAAAATACTTTCTATAGAACTAATACTGTAGCAAATGGTGTAAATGAAAATGATACTAACACCTTAGATTTTGAATATTGGTTCCCGGTCAATAGTGCATCTGGTAGCTCGAATACAGGATCCGAAAAAACTAAGGGACAATACGCTCCTTTGTCAGTGGCTAATGCGGACTGGGACGGTGTTATGCATAACAATGAAAAAGCAAAATATGGCTGCTATGACTCAGGTCAAGGTTGCGGAAACGGAAGTCATGAATTAGCTCTTTCAGGCAGCATGGTTCGAACTACAGAAGACCCCTTTTTTACTGGCTATAAAGTTATCCAGTCTAATATTCCTATCGGGACGGATACTTTGAGTAATTCTGATATGAATGGAGATAATGCAGGAAATGCACTCGATGGTGGAGGAGGCTCTTTCAATAATATTATTGCCCAGGGAGCAGCACTTTCAGGAGGATCTATCGGGCATAAAATTGAAGATCCTAATTATGCAGAATTTATTCAAATTATTACATTACCTGAAAATTTTGCTTATTTTGGAAATGAATTTAGTCATGTTTATGTCAATGAGAATGGTTTTTTAACATTTGGCAACGGAGGAAATCTAACAGACCTTCCTTGGTATGATCACCAATTCACTAGTGACATGAGAAATGCTCCTCCTAATGCAGGGGGAGGAAGAGTTTTATCTTATCTTGATGATTTAGGCAGTTATTCAAACTCTCCAACTTATTCTTATAGTTATAAATATCAAGATGGTCTTATAACACCTGATCTTTATGGTAAACCAGGAACATCTTTTGAGGGTAACCTCAACAATTCTATTTTTGCTCTTTGGGCTGATTATTTTAATGATGGTACAGATACAACTTGTGGCGATGGGGGATGCAATGATTTTTCCATAAGAAGTTTATGGCATGAACCCAGTAAAATTTTAACAATTGGCTGGTACAACATGAAAACGCAACCCTTGACAAAGGACAATGCTGAAGCAAATTTTGAAATCCAATTAAATTTTAATACTAATGAATTTAAAATTGTCCATGGAAAATTTGGTAATGAATTTCCATCAAATGCAAATAACAACGTCTTCGTAGGATTTTCTAAAGATGTAGCCTGCTCTTCTCTAGGAGAAGACATATCTGGTTGTGAAGGTAAAGATTACGTTCAGCTTTATTTCATTGATGAATATTTTGGTGCTTATGAATCTCCATCGAATGCTATTGGGGCAATGCATACTTTTCAAGACCCTAACAAAGATAACTCTCCAGCGCATATCAATACAATGTACAACGGTTATTTTGACAGAAATCAAACTGTAAACGGAACTGAATACTGCTTTGATTCAGGTACTGCAGCTGCAACCTTTGGCGCTTCAGCTGCATGTTCGTCTTCTTATGGCTGGGAAGAAGCAAGGGGAAGTAATTCACATAAGCAATTAACTCGTGCGGTTCCTTTATTCTCAAGTGACAGTGTAGAAAATATCTTTCTACCTTCAAATATTAAACAGTCTTATAGGGTAGGCTTCGAAGCTGAATTTATGTGGATGCATTTAAACAAACCTTCGACAACTTTAACCTACAACCCTCCAGAAACTAATGCTACTGGATTTGAACTCGAAGGAGCAAACCAAAATAATAATATAACTGGAGGAAGTTTAAATAAAGGATCATCAGTTTCTACAACTACTTTTGCCGATGAAATTATCATCGGTGGAGAAGTTTATAAAGACTCTCAATTAAAATCTTTTTTGAACAATACTAAGAAAGTAGTAGCTTTTTCTCCAATTCCAGTATTACACACAAATAAGTATGAAATGTCACAAACGCCTGCCTCTTCGGATAAAAGATTTAAACACGTACATACCATAATGCCTCAATTTATTTCTGATGAGTTCATGGAAGATAAAAATAATGGTACAGATTTACGTTTCGATTTTCATCAACTGGCAGATCATGACTACTCAAAATCTGGAAATCATTTGAGATATGGTACCGAAGGAGGCAATTCATTTGATTTACAAAACCAATTTGCTTCAAGCCATAGCGAAGACGATATGGATGGTTTGTATGGCTATGCATCAGATGTTCTTTCAAAAAAAATTAGTTCCAAAAGATTTTCAGGAGAAATTTCCGGTGAAGAATTTAATATTCCAGAAGGACAATCTCTTTGGCAGCAGGTTTTTAATCCTGAGGGAAGGGGAGCTGGAATTTTCGTACAAATGAATTGGAGTTGTGGAGCTGGAGGAGCCGCCAAATGTAATGAAGATACCTCTTTAAGAGTTGATGGTCCACATAAAACTCAGCAAAGTTTACTTTCTGTATTAATTGCAGAGGTTGGAGATAAAGTATTTTTTGAAGAGGGACCCCTTGGTTCCAAGCAAGAACGTTATTCTGGTTTAAATTCAGGACAAGTTATGCAAGGTGAGCACTATTGGAGTTATAAAAGAAGATCTGCGAGAACAACTCAATCTGATGGAGATTTTGCTTTTATTGATACCAGCCCGCAACTAACATTCGGAATAAGTCCAATAGCTTGTGTATCAGGAAAGGATAATGGGTGTTTTTTTGGAGACAATCAAAGCTTTGATTCCAACTTATCAGGAGCACCATCAACTGCAATCATATCTACAGATGATCCATGTCATGCAAGCTCAGTTTCGGGATGTTTGAATGATATGGATTTAGGCATAATGCATTCAATGTCTGAAACAACTGACCCTACCAATCCTGAATATAAAGTAGGAACTTTTTATCAGGGTATAGTCCAGCAAAAACAAAAAGATGCTAACAACAATTTAGTGGATGCAATAAATCTGGAAGGAAGTAACAGTTGGCGATCGGGTCAAACTAATACTTCAAACACCTGGAGTGGAATGATGACTGGACTGTTCATGACAGACACAAATAATGATCTCAATCCCCATCCGCAATATTTAAGAGCTAATACAACAACAACTTTTGACAATTCAAATGATAGGGTTATGGTAGAACAAACTTCCTTGAGTATATATTCAAATCCGTCAGATCAGCTTAATTCTAACGATTGGTATCATTCATCAGGAACTTACATTGGAAAAAATGCAAATTTAGCAAATATAAATAATCAAGTTGGTTTTAAATTTGGTGGAGCAAATTCATCAGTAAAACAACCCTATTATGGAAACAATCAATGGGCTCCATCTGCTTATTTAAACAAAGATGTTTTTGGAGCGATGTTAGAAGGGCAGAACGTAGGAAGGACAGATAAAGCTTTTAGAAGCAATGGCGATATTTCTTCTTCAGTAAATACAGATAATGCAGGAGCTCTTGTAACTTGGAATACTATAGATGAAAAGGATAGAGATTTTATGAATGATAGTTCAAAAGAACCCTCTCTAGAATATATGACATGGGGCGTTTGGGGTATGGCTATAAGTGACAGTCAGCTAGATTTACCTGGATATCAAGCTAGTGCCGTTCATATGGGAACTTGGTTTGCTGGAGATTTATTAGATGTCAGTGATTGGCCAATTAGTAGAACTGCAACTCTAGCAGGTATGGCAATGTTTGATGTATTTGCTCGAATAGAAGAGTCAGGAATTACAAATTCATTTCATTGGACTGAGGGTGCAGGAGCAACCGGCTCAGTAGTTTTTGATGGTACTGGAAATTATGATATTGACATTACAGTTGCCAACTTGGGTACAGAAAATTGTCCTTCTTCTTATTGTGGTTCTGGTTTTGTTCCTGGATCAATGGCAAAAGGTTCGCCGGGTAGCATTACTTGGTCAGCAAATGGAGTGGCAGGACAAGCGAGTTTTGAATCAGCTTTAACAGAAAGTACAAGTGGCAGTACTCTTGCAAGTAAACAAATGTGGGGGGAACTTTATGGTAAAGGAAATCATGTTGAAGCAGGAGCACTGCTGCAATATTCCCTTCAAAGTAGCAACGAAATGATTATCTATTCAGGAACTGCAATTTTATCGGAGTAAAGTTAGATAAAAGTAATTAATGTAATGAATGTAATATTTTAAAATACGTTTGACGTTGTCTTTTTTGGTACTTAGGCGACAAATTCGTAATAAATTTTAAAAGCTTATATTCCCTGAGCCTGGAGTTATCTGGGCTCAGTTTTTTTATAGAAGATATGTATAATGGGCGACTAAATTATGAGACAGTTTATTGATTTCTTTTTAAGCATTCGTGATAGCAAGTTTTTTACTGGCTTAGTTATCTCTGTAATTGTTGCATCAGCAATTTATGCAGGAGCAAGTTCCTATGACATTCCGAATCAATATACTGCTATTTTAGATTACTTTGACTATGCCATCACAGTTTTCTTTTTGATAGAAATCTTGATTCGTATTTTTGCAGAAGCTAATCACCCACTCCGTTTCTTTAGAAATGGTTGGAACATTTTTGATTTTATTATCGTTTTAGTTAGTCTGGTTCCAGTCGATGGAGCCGAAAGCGCTTTTGTCGCACGTCTTTTAAGAATCGTTCGAGTACTTCGAATCATCACCGTGATTCCGGCATTTCGTCATATTGTAGAATCGCTCTTTAAGTCGATGCCGAGAGTGGCCTTCATTGCATTATTGATGTTTATCGTGATTTACATTTGGGCGGCAATTGGTACCTTGATTTTTAGTGAAACGGATCCAGAACACTGGCGCAACATAGGAATAGCTGCATTGACCTTAGCTCAAGTAGCCACTTACGATGATTGGGCTGCCATCATGAGCAACGTATTTGATGCTCATCCTTATTCTTGGATTTATTTCATTAGTTTTATTTTGGTTACTTCAGTTGTATTACTGAATATGGTTATTGGTATCATTGTTGATGTGATGAGTCGCGATGCTCGAGAGAATCTCTTTGATAACGTCGATGCTAATGATCATGTGATAACCAAAGAAAACGAAGGTTTATGACCTTTATCACCTATAGTACCTTTAATTATTTGCTCATAGCTTGGTTGGCCATAGGCTTAATAGCTTTCGTTTATTTGTTCTTCCAAACTGCACCTTATGGAAAGCATGTCTCCAAAGGATGGGGGCCAGAAATATCAGCCAAGGCTGGTTGGATCATAGAAGAATGCCCGGCTTTTTTCTTGATGCTGATTTTTTTTATCATAGCAGGAGATTACACCAATCCGGTACACGTCATTTTTACAGTTTTATATTGTGGGCACTATTTCAATCGCAGTTTCATCTGGCCCATGAGGGCTCAATCAACCAATAAAAAAATGCCTTTGATGGTAGTGTTCTCAGCAATTGGTTTTAATTTTGTGAATGTTTTTTTTCAAGGTACTTGGATTTTCCTATTGAGTGACTACAGTAGCGGTTGGCTTACAACCATACCTTTTCTGTTAGGCTTGTTCGTCTTTTTTTGCGGCTTTTACATCAATGTTAGATCCGATGAAATCATGATTAATTTGCGAAAAGAAAAGGGTGAGGGCTACCACATTCCAGAGGGTTTTTTATTCAATAAAGTCAGTAATCCAAACTATTTAGGAGAATTCATTGAGTGGCTGGGTTGGGCCATCATGACCTTCAGCTGGTCAGGTTTGGTATTTTTCTTATGGACGGTTTGCAATCTCTTCCCACGTGCTATTTCAAATCACAAATGGTACCTTGCAAAATTTGAAGATTACCC
>NZKY01000115.1 GCA_002694035.1 Opitutia bacterium | reverse complement strand
ATTTTGTAAGGCTTTAACTCAAAGAGAACTAGTCCCTCCCGGTTGGGAGTTCACTTTGCCTACCGAGGCTCAATGGGAGTATGCTTGTCGAGCAGGAACTACGACAAAACACTTTTGGGGGAATGATATTAATCCAAAATTGGCAAACTACAAAGGTAGTGGACTAAAGAAAACAAGGGCAGTTGGATCGTATCGTCCCAATGCATGGGGCTTTTTTGACATGCACGGAAATGTCAGGGAGTGGACTGCGAATTGGTATGGCAGTTATCCAAGCGGTATAGTAAATGACCCTGTAGGCCCCGCATCGGGCTCGTCTCGGGTCACTCGGGGTGGTTCCTGGGGCTCCGTTCAGACTGATTTGCGTTACGCTAAGCGCTTCCCCTACACTCCGAGCGGCCGCAACTACATCATCGGCTTCCGTGTCGGTTTCCAATCAAGCAAGTAAGCCACGGATGTGGCTAATTCATGAACCTCCGCACCCGCCTATCCCGCTCAGAAGGTTACCGATTGCTGGGGATGTATGATGAGTCGATACTCATCTTGGAGGACATACCACCCGGCGAGGAACGCTGGGATTCATTAGTGTTGGAAGTCCGCTACAACAGCTATCGGGATGCAGAGGTTTGGGAGCTGGCAAATGTAATGTTAGGCCTGATGTGTAGAAGGCATCCAAGCAGTTTAAAGTGGTGTATGAATTATGTGGATGGAATGATAAAACTTGGTGAAACCAAGGAGGCAATTGAAGCCTTGGGAGAGGTCAAGGATCGGTTCGCAAACTTTGCAGAATAAATTTTCAGGCTGGGCAAATGTCAGGCAATTCTGGGCAATGTGGAGGAGGCGAAGAAGCTGGTTAAGCAGGCAATGAAGAAGGATGCCAAGTACAAGCTTTATTTATTTTATACAAGCATAATCCGTAAAAGGTTTACTGATTAGATCAAAATTTTCCACATGCTAGTTAGATGACAATCAACAAATTCTCTCTACTGACTAGATTTTTTTAAAAATTAATATCCTAACGAATCAGACCAAGCTGAAATCTTTTCATTTGAATTTGTTTTTTTTGTTTTTGCCAAAGTTTGTGTAGATCCAAACAATTATCGAGTAATAAATCTTTTTCATTATTCTGCAAATCGCCTTTAGAGAAACTCTTCAGGATTTTCGCCCGAATTTTAAGATCATGTCTAGGATGCAAGATGTTCTCCTGCTTTGGGGATTTGACAATCAGCATTTGTTTCCTTTTGAAATTTTCTATCATTAACAATTCGTAATTTTTAATTAATGAAAGAAAATCAGGATAAGTTTCTGCTAATTTTAAATCACCAGAAAGAACATTTTGAGAAATTTTGTATTCCTGATGTGCCAAGCATCCGCAAAGTTGCATGCCTAGTAAAATCATAATTATCTTCATTATTATAAAGGAAAAGAACATCAGGGATTTTGCAAAGTTGTCTCCAAAAAAATTTATTTGATCGATCATTGAAATGAAGGATTTGTTTCATCAGTATGGTTGGATTTATGAAGCAATATTACTCGCTTCTGTTGCTGGATGTACAATTATAGAAGATGACTTCTTTTTGACTTTAATGCTTATCTTAGGATTTCCAATTGCTGTATGGGCAATTTGGATGTTGGGATGTCAATCGCTCAAATTTGTATTTGATCGTTCATTTAGTGAGAGAATGGACTGAAGCATCAACACTTGCAAAGCTATGGTTTTTGTTTTTAATGGCTTTATTAAGAGTTTATGGGCCGAAGTTCTTTCCGTCTTTGTGAATGTGGATTTGCATCGGCTAGTTACCACAATTTGGAATGGTGTGGATTATACAAACCTAAAGAATCAAAGTTCTAGTGTCTCAATTGCCCTATTATCCAATTGTCAGTTAGGCCGATATTAATTAACTATTCAAAAATATCTTTTCAGTTCATCAATCAATAAGCATTTCCTTGGCAGATTTGCCTTGGGGTATCATGGGAAGAACATGTTCTGTGTATGGTACAATAACTTCCAGTAAAAAGGGTTCGTCTGCTTCAAGCATTTCACGAATACCGTCATGAAGGTCTTCACGTTTGATAATTCTGCGTGCTTTGACCCCGAAACCTTCACACATCTTTATGTAATCCGGATAAATTGCTTCTTCATTATCCGGACCCCCAATGTTTTCTGGGTCACATAAAATGGTATGCCCACGAACACTTTCATAAAAACGATCTTCCCATTGAACAACCATGCCTAAGTGTTGATTGTTCAAGAGTAGACATTTTGCATTTATTTTTTCGATCTTAGCTGTGGCAAGCTCCTGTACATTCATGATGAAGGAACCATCTCCATCAATATCAATTACTTCCTTATCAGGGCGGGCAACTTTAGCACCCACTGCTGCTGGGTATCCAAAACCCATTGTGCCCAATCCAAGAGAAGAAATATAAGTGCGTGGTTCTTTATATCGATAATATTGGGCTGCCCACATTTGGTGCTGACCTACACCAGTTGTGATAATTGCTTCACCTTTAGAAATTTCGTAAAGGGCTTCTACGGCTTCCTGTGAAGTAATATGTTCTCCTTTTTCGTATTTAAATGGGTGGTCTTTTTTCCAACCCGTTATGGTATCAAGCCAAGAAGAGAGGTCAGGTTTTTCAAAACCTCTCTCTTTGATCAATTCGGACATACGCTTGAGGGCATATTTTATATCGGTCCGGATTGGGAAGTGGGCATGAACATTTTTGTTATGTTCTGATTTATCAACATCAAAGTGTATGACATAAGCTTCCTGGGCATATTTATCCACTTTACCGGTTATTCGATCGTCAAAACGGGCTCCTGCACAGAGAAGTAAATCGCTTTCGCATACCGCCCAGTTTCCTGCAACGGTTCCATGCATTCCATACCAATAACAAGACTGTGGATGGTCTGGATCAAAAACACCAAGTCCCATCAAAGTATGAGTGACAGGCAAACCTGTAAGTTCGGCAAATTCTTTGAGTTCTTCATGGGCATCCGCTGAAATAATACCCCCACCAGTATAAAGAACAGGTTTCTTGGACTTAGAGATTAAATTTAGAACCTCAATTAGTTCATCGTCAGTTGCCTTGGGCTTATCAAGTTTATAACCCTCAATATTGGGAAGTTCGGAAGGAAAAAATGGTTCAAAAACAGCCTGCTGAACATCTTTTGGAATATCAATTACCACAGGACCGGGGCGACCACTTTCTGCGAGATGGAATGCTTCCTTGACGATTCTTGGTAAATCCTCAGCGGTAAGAACTAAGTAGCTATGTTTAACAATTGGAAGAGTCATTCCAAAGAAATCAGTTTCCTGAAAAGCTGCCTTGCCAATAAATTCCTGATAAACTTGTCCGGTAATTGCAATGAGTGGTATGCTGTCCATGTAGGCATCCGCAATACAGGTGACCAAATTAGTGGCACCGGGACCAGATGTGGCCATACAAACGCCTGCACGCCCAGTTGCTCTGGCATATCCATGGGCCATGAATCCACCACCTTGTTCTTGGCGGGGGAGGATAGTACGAATTTTTTCAGAACGGGTAAGTGCCTGATGTAATTCCATGGAGGCACCGCCGGGGTAGGCAAAAATAGTATCCACACCTTCCCGTTCAAGAGCGGAAACGAGAACATCAGCACCTTTCATAGCAGGGCCACGCTCTCCTTTAATTTCAGGATCGGGTTGGATTATGGATTCAGTGTTCATAACAATTAGGAATAAAAGTTATTAACATGTCAAAAAAAGCCACCTTTTTCAAGGTTGAAACTAGAATCAGCGGGGGGCTCCTTTAAGGATTAACTTTCGGGCGTCCAGCCAAGAACAATATCAAATCGGGCTGCGGTTTCACCAACCTTTGAATTTGGCAGGGGTTTAAATGGAACAATAAGAGAATTTCTTTCTTTTGCTCCTTTTACCCGCTTGAGAATAAAGTCGGTTTTATTTCTTGGTTCACCCTTAACATAGCACTGTGTTGTGAGCCTTCTTTGGCCTTTTGCGGATACAGCCATGTGAATGTGTGGAGTTCTACCTGAATAAGGGCTTGGTTTTAGAGTACGAAATGAATAATTACCTTTCGAGTCGGTTAGGAATTTTCCATAACCCTGAAAATTAGAGTCCAGCTTATCTCGTTTTCCCCCACGGCTATGCAAATAAACTCCGTTGTTATCAACCTGCCAAATTTCCACTAATGCATTACGAATTGGGTTCCCTTTGAAATCGGTTACTTTTCCATTGAGGTAAGCAACCGTACCGACTGCCGGAGTAAGTGAATCATTTATGATAATCAAATCATTATCAGTATCTAGGGGCATTTTATCGGGATAAAAAGGGCCTTCCGTCTGCTTGGGTGTCAGGGTGAGGGCTTCAGCCATTAATCCAGGAGTAATGAAAAATGGAAGACTTGAAACAAATCCTCTACGGGGAAGGTTTGGCAAATTCATAATTTAAATTTGTAATTCGTCCTAAGGTTAGTAAAGAAAAAAGCATGAATCACTATATTTTTTCGATTTTAATTAGCATTTTTGGATTTGGTATTTGTTTCGCAAAATCGGAAAAAATTTCGATTCAGCAAAAATTATCTCAGATTGAAACACCCAAACCTATTTCCTGGATCGTTGTTCCCGATGGGTCGGGGCGTTCACTTCTTGTTCTGCAGGGTGGCAAAGTTTTAATCATCCCATCAATTTTGGACGAAAGCCGGATAAAGCCTCTTTTGGAATTATCTTCCGAGGATATGATTGTGAAAGACTTTGAGGAAGGATTACTTGGGCT
>NZKY01000114.1 GCA_002694035.1 Opitutia bacterium | reverse complement strand
TAAACCTTTTTTTGTGTATAAGAAACTAATCTAATTTTTTGAAGTGGCACACCCGGAGGGAGTCGAACCCCCAACCTCCTGGTCCGTAGCCAGGCACTCTATCCAATTGAGCTACGGGTGCACTACGATGTATCCTACATTAATTAGAAAACCGAGCAAGTTAAAAGGTTTTATGAATATCAATCTGTTAATTAAACAGCTTTAAAAACCAAAGATGCGTTGTGCCCTCCAAATCCTGAGTTATTACTAACAGCAATATTTACCTCAATTTCTCTGGATTCATTCGGAACATAATCCAAATCACAATCAGGATCTGGGGTATCAAGGTTTATCGTGGGCGGAACCACATTTTCTTGTATTGATTTGCATACTGCTGCTGCCTCAATTGCACCAGCAGCACCAAGTAGGTGACCAGTCATAGATTTGGTAGAACTTACACATAATCCGTTTTTAGCATAATCCCCAAAAACATTTTTCAAAGCAACAGTCTCAGAACGATCATTATAAGGGGTAGAAGTGCCATGAGCATTTACATAACTTACTTTTTCCCTCTGAACTTTAGCTTCATCTAAGGCTAGATTCATACAATTTGTTAATGCCTTACTTTCTGTATCAGGGGTGGTGACATGAAAGGCATCGCAAGTCGCGGAATAACCGACTATTTCGGCATAAATTTTAGCATTTCTTGCTATTGCATGCTCTTTAGTTTCGAGAACTAGTACTCCTGCTCCCTCTCCCATTACAAAACCGTCACGGTCTGCATCAAAGGGACGGGAAGATTTTGTCGGTTGATCATTAAATTTAGTACTCATTGCTTTCATCGAGGAAAATCCGGCAAATCCAATTCTTGTAACAGCTGCCTCACTTCCGCCGGCAAACATAACATCAGCTAATCCACGCTGAATCATGTGAAATGCCTCACCAATTGAATGGGAACCAGAGGCACAAGCACTTACAACTGAAAAATTAGGTCCCTGTGCACCCAGGTCAATGGCAATAACACCTCCTGCAATATTTGCAATTAATGAAGGTATCATGAAAGGAGAAACCTTACGGGGACCTCTTTCAATAAGTGTGGTCATCTGCTTTTCAATTGTCTCCATTCCCCCAATACCACTACCAACGAGAACACCAGTTCTTTCGGGAACTAAAGAATCTCTGGTAAGATTTGCGTCGTCTAAAGCGTAATGAGAAGCTGCCAAAGCCAATTGTGTATAACGGTCGTTTCTTCGAGCCTCCTTGGCATCCATGAATTCTTCTGGGTTGAAAAGCTTAACTTCGGATGCAACCTGACTAGCAATATCACTCGCATCAAATCTTGAAATAGAAGAAATTCCAGATTTACCTGCTTTAAGCGATGACCAAAACTCATCCACGCCACTACCCAATGATGTGATTACGCCAATACCCGTTACGACAACTTGTTTCATCTAACGGAAAATTTGAGCGAGAAGTTCGCTCTCAAATGTAATTTATGCCTAAGATAAATTTTTTTCCACATATTCAATAACTGAACCAACGGTCTGAAGCTTTTCGGCTTCTTCTTCAGGTATATCAGAACCAAATTCTTCTTCTAGGGCCATGACTAATTCAACTTGATCAAGTGAATCCGCCCCAAGATCGTCAATGAAACTGGACTCAGGTGTTACTTGCTCTTCACTAACATTGAGCTGACTAATAATAATTTTTTTTACGCGATCGGCGTTATTTTCTGACATAATTTTTTCTGGTTTAAGGTTAACATTATTCTCTTGTTCACATCACCATGCCTCCGTCAACTGTAAAAACTTGTCCAGTGATGTAAGAAGACTTTTCGGATGCTAAAAAAGAAGTCATATCTGCAATATCTTCGACTTTACCAAAGCGTTTGAGCGGCACTGTACTTAGAGCAACTTCTTTAATACGTTCATCTAGGCTAGAAGTCATATCAGTGTCAATGAAACCAGGTGCTATAGCGTTTACAGTAACTGAACGTGCTGCAAATTCTCTCGCGAGACTTTTAGTCAATCCGACCATTCCAGCTTTGGCTGCAGAATAATTCGCCTGACCAGCATTACCTGTCAGACCAACTACTGAAGAAATATTTATTATTCTCCCCCATCTCTTTCTGGTCATTGGACGCCCTAATCCCTTAATCCAATGAAAACAACTGTTCAAGTTAGTATTTATTACACTCATCCAATCATCTTCCTCCATTCTAAACAACAAATTGTCTCTGGTTATTCCTGCGTTGTTGACTAAAACATCTACTACTTCATGTTGATCAAGGATTTTTTGACAAGCATTGCGAATTTCATCTCCCGAAGAAACATCAACCTGCAAGGCTTCAGCCTGGTAACCTTGTTGTTTTATAAATTCGGCGGCACCGCCACAAGAAGATGCTGATTTACTAACACAAATAACATGCATTCCGTCTTGAGCTAAATTTAAAGCAATAGACCGTCCAATCCCACGACCCGCTCCAGTAACTAGTGCAACTTTAGATTTTGTGTTTTCCTCACTCATATGTTTTAAAAATTTTAAGACTTAAACCCACCAAAATAAACAAATGCAAGAATCTGTGTCTTAAAGCAACACACAATTTTCTTAAAACAAAATGACACAATCAAATCCAACTAAACCAAAGTTACAAAAATTTCTTGCGAGTGCAGGACTTTGCTCAAGAAGAAAAGGGGAATTGTTAATTTTAGATGGTCTGATTTCAATTAACGGCAAAAAAGCAAAATTAGGAGACCGTGTAAATGTTGATCATGACATCGTAAAGTTCAAAGGTAACCGGATAAATGCAAACTCTAAGCCATCAGTTACATTAATCGTGAACAAACCTAAAGGCTACATGTGTTCCAATGAAGATATTAATGCGGACAGACTGATCTTTGAACTTCTAGAGCAAAAATATCGAACAATTCGTTTATTTTGTGCTGGGCGTTTGGATGTAGATAGTGAAGGAATGGTTGTGCTAACGAATGATGGCGATCTTGCACATCGGCTGACACATCCATCTCAAGAAGTTAGAAAAAAATACAAAATTGAAATCGACAAAAATTTGGACACGGATGTCCTACCTTCTTTATTGAATGGAGAAATCGTCGAAGATGAATTTTTAAAAATTGATGAAATTAAACCCAGAAAGGGAAAATCTCTACGCTCAAGAAAATTAGACATTGTTATGCAACATGGAAAAAAAAGAGAAATTAGAAGAATATTTTTCTATCTTGGCTACAGAGTTACAAAACTCAAAAGGGTTTCCATTGGAGGACTGGGTATTAGGAATATGTCTCTAGGCCAATCTCGATTACTCAAAAAAGAAGAAATTGATTTGCTCTTCCCCAAGAAAATTTCCTAAGGTTTGATTATGGGAAATCTTATAATTATGAAAAAAAATTCTTGGGGTGTATTTTTTTTACTCACTTTAGTTGTGTGCTTTAGCAATGCTCAAAAGGAAGAAAAAGGAACTCCTTCAAAACTCTCTGACATCTTCAGCAGTCAGAATGATTCTCTTCAAAACGAAGTGATTCAATCAAGCCAATCGAGCCAAGAAATTGAACCAATTGTTGTTGGAAGAAAAAATTGGAGCGATCCCGCACCTAAACAAGAAAAATTTTCTTCTCCATCAGACTCTGCTACAAATTTAAAAGCGAGCATAGAAGAACTCGATGCTCTTGAAACAAAGCAGGGCAATGTACCTCCGTCGGTTATGCCAATTAAACCTCCTACAATTCCTCCAGCTGTAAACATCAATCGTAATTTCGAAGGTAAACTTGTCCTCAAGCCCAGAAAACTCGGATTCGAGCGAGATTTCCCGTTTCAATTGCAAAATTCAAAAGGGAAAAGACTAGCTTATATCGATACACAAAACATCAAGTCTACAGACCCTTTATCAATGAAAGACAAAAGCGTAAACATTTTGGGAAAGCTAGAACCCCTCAAAGAAGGTTCAAATGAATTGGTCATACGAGCTAGAATTCTCAGGCAAATAGATTAAGAATCAAATCTTACATTCCGTCATGAACCTTATCGATGGAAATAACATAGCGGAATCCGTAATAAATGAGCTTAAAGAAATTGTTTCCTTACAAGTTGAAAAGCCATGTGTTGCTTTTGTTAGAGTAGGTAACGACCCTGCTTCGGTATCTTATGTCAGAAAAAAAGAGAAAACAGCTGAAAAGGTTGGCATTTTAAGTAAACTGTATGTTCTACCCAACTCCATCTCAGAAAACGACTTACTTGAAAGGATTTCTGAGTTAAATAACGACCGCACAGTACACGGTATTTTAGTACAAGCCCCCCTTCCTCATCACATCAATGCTAGATGTATCTTCAATCATGTTGCACCATCTAAGGATGTTGATGGATTCCATGCTGAAAACCTTGGAAAATTATGTCAGGAAGAAGAAACTTTTATTTCATGTACTCCCGCAGGCATTTCTGAACTTATCAAAAGAAAAAAAATAGAAACCGAAGGAAAGCATGTTGTCATTGTAGGTAGAAGCTTGATAGTTGGAAAACCTGCAGGTATGCTTTTTTTGAAAAAAGGTATTAACGGAAACTCTACTGTAACTTTTTGCCACTCACGAACTCCAAATTTACCTGAGATTACCAGACAGGCTGATATTGTAGTCGCAGCAATCGGAAAACCTCTATTTATAAAGCCCGAGATGGTTAAGACCGGAGCCGTTGTGATAGATGTGGGAATTAACAGAATTTCAGATCCAAGTAAAAAATCTGGTTTCCGACTTGTAGGAGATGTTGATTTTGAAAAAGTTGCACCCAAATGTAAATTTATAACACCAGTCCCGGGGGGGGTTGGTCCCATGACGGTAGCTATGCTCATGAGTAATACAGTCCAAGCTTTTCTTAAATCTAGATCTAGTTGATGTCTGACGCTTTAAGTCAAGATAAAGGAGAGCATCGGGATCATTTTCCTGCTCCGCTAGCAAAAAGAATTATCGCTTACATAATGGACGCGGTCCTTTTGTTCATCCTTATTCAGTTAGTTTCAATCATGATCCCTAAGTTATACGATCAAAAGACTGTACGAGAATTTAACGAGTTGTTCCATAAAGCCTCTCTTTTAGGAACTCAGGAAAGATTTAATTCATCAGAAATGGCCACCTTAATTGAAAAATCCAAACTTTCTGAAGATACATATAATATGATAATTTTTATGGCTTTCATAGGATTTGCTATGCCAGTAACATATTTTTTTTGTGGTGAATATTTTTTTCGTGGTCAAACATTGGGGAAAGCAACTTTTGGATTAAGATCAGTTGAAATATTTAATTCAAATAAAATTGTTTATCGAAAAGCAATAATCCGCTCTGTCATAAAGGGATTTGCTACCGTTACACTTATAACTCCATTTTTCTTACCAGGAATATTGAATTTTTCTCTTTGTCTTTTTAATTCTCGAAAAAGATGTTTTCATGAAATACTTTCTGGAACAATTACAATTCAAGATTAACTTTTTTAAACAAAATCTTAAATATTTTCTTCATGGATTATAAAATTGGATTTGTAGGTGCCGGAAAAATGGTATCTGCAATAGTTAAAAGCCTCTTAAACTCTAATTCTTTTTCTGCTCATAATATTTCTTGCTGCTCAGCAAATGATGGAACTTCTGATGCACTATCTAAAGAAACTGGAATTTCTCGATTTGAAAATTTTTCAACTTTAATTTCCGAAAAACCAGATATACTGGTTTTGGGTTGTAAACCTCAGCAACTCGCAGAATTGCCAGATGATATTAGCCAAAAAATGAATGAGGTACTCATACTATCAATTATGGCTGGTATAACCCTTGATCGGCTAAAACAAAAATTTCCATTAGCAAGGAATATTGTTCGCTCGATGCCAAACACACCAGGACTTATTGGAGCAGGAATAACTGGTTTTATTTTCGCAAAAGACGCAAATTTGGAAGATAAAGAAATTATCCAGAAGGTGCTTGGGTCACTCGGGAAATTAAAGCTAATACATGATGAAAAATACATAGATGATATTACAGCTATTAGTGGTAGCGGCCCTGCTTATCTTTTCGAATTTACTTGTGCTATTGAAAATGCCGCCCTGGAAATCGGGCTAGAAAAAAAATTAGCTAAAGATTTGGCAATTCAAACGATTATCGGTTCAGCTAAACTAATAGAAAAAAGTAATCTACACCCACAAGAATTAAGAGATCAAGTGACTTCTCCCAATGGCACAACACAAGCAGCTTTGGAAAGTTTTTCGAACGACCAACTAAGAAATATAATTGCTCGTGCGGTAAAGTCTGCAAGAGACCGGTCTAGGGAGTTATCCAATGCATAATTTTGATTTTGGCCAAACTGTTGTAACAGGTGGAGCCGGCTTGATTGGAAGTGCTGCGATTTGGGGTCTCAATAATCTTAATCATAAAAACATCTGGCTTGTGGACTGGATAAATAGCCTAGGTAAAAAGCAAAGAAATTTAGAGAATCTTCAATTCGAAAAGTCTTCCGAACCAGATCAGTTCAGGAATTTAATTAAGCAAAACAGTATTGAGTTAAAAAAAGTAAAAACTGTTATTCATCTTGGAGCTTGTTCCAGCACTACTGAAACGAACCAAAAATATCTAGATGATAATAATTTCCTCTACACAAAAGAGATTTGTGAATGGTGCTTGAAAGAGAATGTCCGCTTTGTTTATGCTTCTTCAGCCGCAACTTACGGTGATGGGAGTAGTGGGATGTCAGACCTAGATGATGATATTGAAAAATTTAAACCACTAAATTTGTATGGATGGTCAAAACATAACTTCGATCTATTAGCCAAAGAAAATGGATGGTTAGACCATATTACCGGACTAAAATATTTTAATGTTTTCGGGCCAAATGAAGAACATAAAGGAGATATGAGGTCAGTGGTCAGTAAAGCATTTTCGCAAATCAAAAATACGGAAGGCATGACACTTTTCAAAAGTCATAAAAAAGAATTTAAAGATGGTGAACAAAAAAGAGATTTTTTGTATGTTAAAGATGCCGTGAATATGACAATTTGGCTTACTCAAAATAACAAAGCAACTGGACTTTTTAATTTAGGTAATGGATCTGCTAGAACATGGTTAGATCTTGGGCTTTCAATTTTTTCAGCTTTAAAACTGAAACCGAATATTAAATTTGTTGATATGCCAGAAATTCTACGTGAAAAGTACCAATACTTTACTCAAGCTGAAACTACAAAGCTCAGGGATCATGGATTCAAATCTGAGTTATTTTCTCTCGAAGAGGCAGTCCAAGATTATGTTTGCAACTACTTAAATTCAGATAGCAAACTCGGTGCTTAAGAATGATCAATCAATTGGTTTATAGCGGTATTTCCAAACTTCACGGCATGCATAAATTAAATGTTTCATATTGTCTGGAGTAATCGCTTGTTTTGGATCATCACCAATACCGATTGCAGGATCAATGTGAGATTCTATGCACAAACCATCCGCTCCATAAGCAATTGAAGCCAAAGAGCTTGAAAATACATATTCTGAATGTCCAACACTATGAGATGGATCTACCACGACTGGTGCCCATGTTTTATTTTTAAGTAAAGGAGTAATAGACTCATCAGGATGATTTCTGTAACCTTCAAAAGCAGGAGTTGTACCCCTAGGACATAGCATCACATTCGCATTACCGGCAGCAACAACATATTCGGCAGCAGCAATAAATTCATCAGGGGAAGCAAAATGGCGTCCTCTTTTAAGTAAAATAGTTGATTTTGTTCCACTTGATACTTTTCCAATTTCTTTTAATAATGAATAATTGAGTGCATTCCTTGTACCTACTTGCAAAATATCAATCTCTGCGTCTATAGCTATTTTAAGTTGTATTGAATCCATCACCTCTACATCTACGGGCAAACCAGTCTCCTCTCTTGCTTTTAAGATAATTTCGATTGCATTGGAACTACCTTGATAAGAATAGGGATTTGTCCTAGGTTTCCATACACCACCCCTTAGTGCATCAACTCCTGCTTCTTTTAGTGCATGTGCTGTTTCTATGAATAAACTTGGAGCACTTGGATCTACAGTACACGGTCCCCCAATAATAAATGGTCTGTTTTCACCGACCTTAATATCTCCTATTTCAACTTTGTTTTCTCTAAGAGCAGAGCTTTTGTCCATAAGTTTGTATGGAGACTCTATCGCATCCACTTTTTTTACATAAGAAAGTCCAGCAATTCTTTTGAACATTAGAGAATGAGTCTCGTCTCCAAGAATTGCATAAACGCATTGGTTATGGCCTTGAATTTCTAATACATCGCAATCAAATTCAGATGTAATAGATTTTATTTCTTCAAGTTGTTTACTGTTTAATTTTCCATTTTTGGGAATTATCATTTTATGAAATTAAATTTTTTTGAAGATACTGAACAATTTCCCTTTTGAAGGAAATACTTTTTAATTTCTTGTATTTTTCCTAAGCAATCTTTTGTTTGTAATAAGAATTTAATTAAACGAAAAATAAAGTGGATTCAAAAATTTCGCTTATGTCTTATTTCAAATACTTAACAATTATTTCAGTATCTTTTTTAGCGTTTTCTTGCGAACAAGAAAAGATTGCTGTTGAAGTCGAAGAGGCAGAGGAAAGGTTTCCCATTTCTGAATTAATCCAACAAAAGGAATATTGGGAAGGATCAAATGCCGAATTTAAGAATACTTTTAATACTGATGAAATAGGGAACATCAAACTAATCGAAAATAATTTAGCGTTTTCAGGATACATTAAAATTAGAGCACTTAACGGTACAATAACCGCCGTAAAAAGTTACACCAGCGGTTATCCAGACGGTGATTTTTTTGAATGGTATGAAAACGGCAACCTGAAACTAAAATCTCAATTTAAAATGGGAGAAAAACATGGATATTTCTACATTTGGACAAAAAAAGGAGTGGTTTACTCACAGAGATATTTTCAAAATGACCTTGAAGACTTTGGACGATTTGAAAATGAGGGAGCCTCGGCTTCTGGTAGGAGCTTGGCTTCACTGGAATTAGCTGAGTGGGAAGGGAATGGGGCAGATTTTTATATTAAGTTTGCAGGAGACCCAAATCGTGGTGGAACAATTCATATTCGAGAAACAGAGGAACTATATTCCGGTGTGATTACTGCTTTAGATGATGATGGTCAAAAAGAAGCAGTACTGCGATTTAAAAATGGAAAGTATGAAGGAAGAATCTCAAAATGGAATGAAGAGGGAGTGCTGTGGCACGAAGCTGAATACAGTAAAGGAGATCTTGTTCAAGTAACATTAAAAGATGGTAAACCTTTCAATGCGAATGAAATTATCGACCTTTCAGCTAATCCTGAAGATGTCGGACTCCTTTTTGAATAAAAATTTTAGTGAATCTTATTCTTCAAGGTCGTACTGTTTGATTTTATTTCTCAAGGTACGAACATTCAAACCTAACTTTTCAGCAGCATGAGTCCTGTTTCCGTTACAAAATGCAAGGGCATTTTGAATATGGTTTTTCTCTACTTCTTCCATCGATGCAATATCTTTCGTATCAGATGATTTTTCGGATTTAACGATTTTACTCGAAGAGTTGCTCTTCAATCCAAGTAAATCAGCTTCGATAGGCGTACCTTTTTCAGCCAAAATAACAGCACGCTCCACAGCATTTTCTAATTCCCTGACATTTCCGGGCCATGCATGAGATTCGATAGCCTTTTCACAATTTTTTGAAAAGGAAATCTCTTCAACTGCATGTTTTCTAGCATGCCTTTGCAAAAATGAGTTAGCAAGCAATAGAATATCAGAATCTCGTTTTCGGAGGGGAGGAACTGCAATCGGGAATACATTCAATCTGTAATATAAATCTTCTCTGAAATTTCCTTTTTTAACTTCGTCCATCAAATCCCTATTGGTTGTAGCCAAAACCCTAACTTTAACTTGTATAGTCTTATTTCCCCCTACCCTTTCAAACTCTTTTTCTTGCAAAACCCTCAATAATTTAGCTTGTAAAGCAGGGGCAATCTCACTGATTTCATCCAATAAAATAGTTCCTCCATCAGCCAATTCAAAACGGCCTTCTCTTCTTTCAGTTGCTCCTGTGAAAGATCCTTTTTCATGACCAAAAAATTCACTCTCCATCAAAGTTTCGGAAATTGCCGCACAATTTACTCGAATGTAAGGTTGCTTGGAAAGTAAGCTATTTCGGTAAAGTTCTCTAGCAACAAGTTCTTTTCCTGTACCATTTTCGCCAGTAATCAGGACACTGGCTTCTGTTTTGGCAACTTTATCAACCAAATTTTTAAGTTTTATTACAGGCTCGCTTTCTCCGATTATGTCAGTAGAACGAGCATCGCTTTCCTCAACATAATATTTCGTTACCCTACGCATCTTGTCGAAAGAAGCGACTTTATCTACAACGACTTCGATCTGTTCAAAAGAAAAAGGCTTTACAACATAATCAAAAGCACCCATTTGCATACATGATACTGCCGATTCAACAGATCCGTATCCAGTCATCATAACCACCATAGGAGCCTCAGTCTTCGCTGTTATTTCCTCTAGTAAATCTGTGCCATCTCCATCTGGCAGCCTTAAATCCAAAAAAACCAAATCAAAAGAATCCCTAGATAAAATTTTGCGAGCACCTTTTAAATCACCAGTGGATGCGACAGAATAACGTTTGTTTCGCAACTGAGTCTCTAACGCCTTGCGAATCATCATCTCATCATCAACCACTACTATCTTCTCAATTGCCACTAATAACAATAATAATTTACGATCATTAATGTGTCCACTTGATTGTGCAGAATCTGTTCATTAAATATAAATTTGGGCACAAATCATGCTTATTTATACACGATGAACTTTTTTCATTTGACCGGCTTTTATATCATACATTGATTAATTGTCTGCGGTAGCGTGTTTGCTTAAGGTTTCAACATATAACTATTATCTTTAAACAGCTTTCGAAAAATGAATTGTAGAAGTTTTATAATATTCCTAATTTTTGACTTTTTTTCATAGTATGGTTACAAACTCTAACTCAAAAAATACATTCATTTTTGTTAACGGTATTGGCAAACCTGAGTTTAAACTTTGGCATGATTGGTTAATCCAAATTCTTAATAAAGAGACTTCGCTTATTGTGAAATCAGGCGATTTATCGGATGATGATTTAAGTTTCATCTCCGAAAGTATTCCTGAAAAACAAATATTTTGTTTTGAAACTGATTTACTATCGCAAGAAAGTAACTCACATTATCTTTTTACAGACACTGCAGATTCTATTACTCTTCCGAAAAATTTAAGTTCGAGCACTCCAAAATCATGCTTATTTGGGGGGCTTGAAAAAAATAACTTCTCTAAACAAGTTGAAAAATTAAAGGACTTAAATTTCAGTTTTTTTTACAGCGACATACTTCCCGAAGAGTTAGGCAACTCGCTCAACATTAATGATGTCGAATTTGTTGCAAAAAACTTTCGACTCGTCTTACCCTCTTTAAAAAATGACACCAACAATAGCTCCCAGAATAGCGAAAAAATACTTTTGATTTACGATTCTTCATCTACAGATTACGCATGCTCTGGTAATCGTATATTTAAAACAACCCTTGAAAATTTAGACGAAACAAGAAGCGTTGATCTATCAAAAATTCCTCTCAGGGTTTGGGCAAACCAATTGCTCCCTTCATCAGTATGTGAAGTAATTTTAAATCATTCTCAGATTCCATCCATCCATCACTATCTGTCTACTATCTGTTTGGATAATAACATCAATTATGTCTTAGGTGAGCAATCTTTCATATCTCCATCTAGAAACTTCTTTACAGGAAATAAAATTCTTTCAGCGTGGTTGGAAAAAGTTCCCGTAAATTCTAACAAATCTTTGAGACAAAGCTTCAAGGACATTCTAAATTCGACTTCGTTACGAAACCTTAAACCAGAAGATAACAAAAAGCAGGATCTCAAAAACTCAAGTTTTCAAATTTCTGATCCCTTTAATAAATCAATTTCAGATATTACAGATTCATCTTTGTACAGCATCGAAAACTTTTACCAAAATAAATACAGATTACCAAAAAGTTCAGATAAGCAAAGCTACATTTATAATAGTCTAAGTTATTTACTTAGAAACGAATCAAAAAATCTTTTAATACATACAGGTATTCAATTCTATTCTTTTTTTGATGATTCAGAAATAGCAAAAACTACCTTAAATCAATTGATGGAATGCTGTCTAAAAATTTCAACAAATTTGGTTCAAGATCAAGTAGTTTACAATGGTTACTACAAATTGTTCTTAATATCTCCAAAAACCTTTATAAATTCGTTCGTAAAAAATTTTTTAGGTAATCGCAGTGAAAAAACTTATCTAGATCAAGCAGGTGCCATTTTACAGATGGTACAGAGAAGAAATATCGAAAAAAAAGATAGAGATTTATTTTTTCATGAATTCTTAAAATTACCTTTGCCAAATAATTTACAAACTCGAGCACTTCTAGGTAATGCTCAACTTGATTTATTCGAAATATCGATAAAAAAAATGTGGAGCGAATCTTCGAGCGATGGTGCAGGTGCAAGTGTATTTGATTTGTTGCATCAGATTGAAGATTTTAAAGATGAAACACTGAAGTATTTGAAAAAATGTTGTGAAGATGAAATTTCTAAAGATCTTGGACAACTTAGAACACATATTAGTGTTGGCATCATAAATATTTTATTAAATGAAAAACTTGATGTATCCAAAAACCTTTCCAATCCAGAGCACCCAAGAAACGACTTCAAGAATTTTCCATTCTTATGGCATGAGATTGCCCTTTTTTCTTTGAGTCAAGGAAGGTTAGAAGAAACCTCTAATCTCTTGAGGTCCACCACTGTGACAGAAAAAGATAAAGCGTTTTCAAAGATCGGAGAAATAGCAATATTGATACTGCTAGAAGAATTTAATACAGTAGTAGAGTTACTAAGGTCTTTTCCTAGAAACTTACTTTCAGATCTCTGGAATCCTCGTTTCTCAGTCTATTACACAGCCTTTTACTTGAGTGTTATTTTTAAATTCTGTGGTAAAATTGAAGCTTATAAAAAAACTATCTCAATCATGGATCAAGATTTAATTGCGATTGATTCTAGATTCAGAACACTTTTGGATAATGTTCGTGCTGCTGACGATTGTGATTCAAGTATTCATGAAATAATGGATTTACTCGAATACTCGCTTTAGGTCTCCGGAAAATTATTAACCAGTTTTTTTTCGTGAAACTTATTTAAAAAACCCGCTGCTAAGATATTTAACACAATCAAATGAATAAGTTCTCTGAATTTAACCCTTTTGATTTTTCTGTCCCCACCAAGATTCTTTATGCTCCTAATGGGAACCACACAATGTTAAAAGAAATCGAGTCTACAGAAGTTAGAAATGTAGCTGTAGTTATAGACAAAGGAGTTCAAAAAAATAGCGGAATTAAGTGTTTCCTTGATCTTCTGGATAAGAAAATTGGTATTTGTAAAATAATCAGCTACGAAGGTGGGGAGCCTACTTACGATGGTCTTGATAAGATTCACAGCGAATTCAGCGATGTAATCCCCAAAGGAGTTTTTGCTATTGGTGGAGGTAGCGTAATGGACATTGGTAAAGCAATTGCTGTTTTACAAACAAACCCTGGCCCCGCATTGAAATATCGGGGTTTCAACAAGGCAAAAAAAAAGGCACTTCCAATCATTACAGTCCCCACTGTTGCAGGAACAGGTAGTGAAATTACTCCGAATGCGTCTTTCGTTGATGATCGAGCAAAAATAAAACTTGGAATAAATGGTGAATGCGTTCGCCCTCAGTATGCAATGATCGATCCTAGTTTCTCATTATCATGCCCAAAACAGGCTGTTCTTTCTTCTGCTGTTGATTCTATCGTTCATAGTACAGAGGCATATGTCGCTAAAAAAGCGAACAGTCTAAGCCGTTTTTTTGCCAAAGAAGGTTTTGTACTTGCCTGTACTAGTTTGGAACAGGCAATATCTGAAGAGAAAGCATTAGAACCGCGTTGTAAGCTTGCACTTGCTTCCTTATTTGCAGCTCTAGCGATGATGCATTCAGGAACAGGCCCAGCAGCAGCAATGTCATACCCCATGGGTGTTAGATACTCAGTTCCACATGGTTTTGCAGGTGGCATATTTTTACCTTTCGTGGCTCAGATTACCCGTGAGTCAGGCTGCGAAATACACCAAGACTTAATCACAGGAATTGAGACCAAAAACTCAAATTACCCTCAATTCGTAAGTGCTTTATGGGCTCGAGTTGGGATGCCGAATGACATTGAAAAAATGGGTCTCACTACTGAAGAAAATAATGCTTTTGTGGAAGATACGCTTAAACTTTCTGGTGCTCTTGAACAACACCCAGTGCCTTTTGAAAAACAACAGATTTTAATGGTAATTGATCGAATGAGAAAATCTAGAAAAGAATAATGGGTACTAAATTCGAGATTCCTTTTGGAGGTCGAGGTGGCGGATATACTCAGCAAGAGATCAAACTCATCAGTGAAGTTGCCTCTATGCAGGGACCTTTGACTCAAGGCCCAAACCTCAAGGAATTAGAGAAATACTTTGTAGACTTTCAAAGTTTGGGAGGTTATGCATTCGGCACTTCTAGTTGTACATCTGCAATAGAAATTATAGCAGAACTGCTTCATGCTTTCCCCGGAGATGAAGTGATTATTCCCACCCATACTTATACTTCATCTGCTTATCCTTTTGTCAAAAGAGGATTTCGTCCTATTTGGGCTGACTCGGATCCATTGACTAGGGTTACCACTCCCGAACTATTAGAACCGCTTATTAACAATCGAACCAAGGCCATTGTGATTCCTCATTTGTATGGCTATGTGGCCAATATTTCTGGTGTTTGTGAAATTGCGGCGGAACATGGAGTTCCGGTTATAGAGGATGCAGCACAATCTATTGGAGCCCGCATAAATGGAAATCGTTGCGGATCTCTTGCCGATTTTGGTGTATTCTCATTTCATTCTCATAAAAACATGACAACGCTTGGTGAGGGAGGAATGCTTTGGGTCAAGGATGAAGCCATTGCCAAACTTGTTCCCCTTCTACGGCACAACGGCCATTGTCCGTTTGATTTCAAACAAGAAAATTACTGGGAACCAGCAATGGGTAATGTAGACTTGCCCATCTTGAATGAGACTCCATTGGCTCCAGGAAACTACTGCCTTGGAGAAGTACAATCTGCACTTGGTCGAAAACTTTTGGAAAGAATTGACGAGGTCAATCTCACGAAAAGAACTCGTGCACTCAGCTTTATCAATGCCTTGGAAGAAAGTGATCTTCTTGAATTTCATCGCGAAGAGACAGAAAGACACAATTACCATCTGCTTGCAGCTAAAGTCACAGGAAATAAGCGAAATGCCTTTATTAAACGCATGGCAGAAATTCATCGCATACAATGTGTCGTTCAGTATCTACCTCTTCATCGCTACGATTATTATCGAAAATTGGGCTTCGCAGAAGCAATCACGCCAAACGCCGAAGATTTCTTTGATAACATGGTATCTTTTCCCTTCCATCATTCTTTGACTGATAAGGATTTTGAATATGTATTAGACTGCACTCTAGAGTCCGTTAAATGCCTGTCATAAAGTCCTGTGCCTGTGTAATTCTTGCACTTAAGAAAAATGTTGCTTTCCCAGACGACTTGGTAAGAAGACTAAATGGTCAATTATTAATAGAATACACTCTCAAATTAACCGATAGTGCAGTTGGTAGAGATAATTGTTGGATAGTCACAGATTCCGAAGAAATCAAGGTTTTCTGTCTAAGAAAAAAATTCAAAGTTTATTACGATCCTGTCCTATCACTAGACAAACCTAAAACTTTTTCAAAAGTCAGCATTAATTTAGAAGGAATCTCTAGTACAAAGGCTGTATGCCTGCTTTGGCCATACACCCCAACCCTTTGTTTGACCGACCTTCAAAATGCAATCCAACAACATTTAAGAAGAAGATCATCTTACACAATCTCAGTTAAAAACGAGAAACGAAATGAGTTCATCTCATATGGAAGGGACTGGAAATGTGCCAATAACCCTGATGACTCCCTCAGT
>NZKY01000162.1 GCA_002694035.1 Opitutia bacterium | reverse complement strand
TTGAGGGAGTCCCTGACCAATTCTTTTACAACCCCAAGGTAATTGATAAAAACCAGACAACTGTACTTTCTAAAGAAATCGATCAAAGTAATAAATTCACCTTAAAAAGTGAAGGATTCCTTAAAAATCCCCAATCTACCCTTTTTAGAAACTTTCATTTATGGACATGTGAAAAGGAAGGTATACTTCGAAACCACGACATTCTAGTTAAAAATGGCAGAATCAAAGCAATTGGTAAAAACCTCTCAGTTGATCCAGAGGTAAGGACTGAGGTAATAAACGGAAAAGGTAAACATTTAACTCCAGGAATAATCGATTGCCATAGTCATGCGATGATTCTGGGTGGAGTGAATGAATCCACTCTGCCATCAACTGCCATGGTAAGGATTGCTGATGTAATTAACTCTGAAAGCATAAACATTGAGAGACAACTCGCCGGTGGAGTTACCACATGTAATCTCCTTCACGGTTCGGCTAACCCAATCGGTGGACAAAATGCCGTCATTAAATTGAGATTGGGAGGTTCACCTGAAGAACTTCTTTTTAATGAAGCACCATTAGGAATTAAATTTGCACTTGGCGAAAATGTGAAACAATCGAATTGGGGAGATAAATACACAACACGGTTTCCTCAATCGAGAATGGGAGTTAAAACCTTTTTTGAAAACCGCTTTAATGCTGCCCTCGCATATCAGGAAAAAACGGCACAACACAAAAGAGAAAATAAACCTATTCTTAGGAATCTTGAATTAGAGGCCATACTGGAAATCATAAATGGTAAAAGACTGATTCACTGTCATTCATACAGGCAAGATGAAATTCTGGTCTTTTTACGAACAATGGAATCCTTCGGCGTTCGAGTTGCAAGTCTTCAACATGTATTGGAAGGCTACAAGGTAGCCGATGAAATTGCCAAACATGGGGCTGGTGCCTCCACTTTTTCTGATTGGTGGGCTTACAAATTCGAAGTGTACGATGCCATTCCCTATGCAGGTGCGATGATGCACGAACGAGGTTGCGTGGTAAGCTTTAATTCTGATTCTCCAGACCATGCAAGAAGACTCAATCTTGAAGCTGCCAAAGCAGTCAAATATGGGAGGCTCTCCGAAGAAGAGGCCCTTAAATTTGTAACTCTCAATCCAGCTATCCAACTTGGAATTGACTCCAAGGTAGGATCTATAAAAGTAGGAAAGGATGCTGATTTTGCCATATGGACAACCAATCCTTTGGACTACCGCTCAATTTGCGATCAAACTTGGATTGACGGAAAATTGTATCATGATCTGAAATACGCACGCAAAAGGGACAAAGAACGTCAGAGCGAAAGGCAATTTCTATTAAAGAAAGCAAGAAACGAGCAAGTCACCCCTGAAAACAGAGCTGCCTCTGAAGCTTCAAAACGAAAGTTTTTCCGTTCGTCACTTGAGTCCGCCTGTGACTTATACACACATTCCTGTCGGTCACACGATTGCTTGAAACAAGGAGGTAGCTTATGATGAAGACTTTTTCAATCTTTTGGCTTCTCCTCCTTGTATACAATTTAATTTCCGCACAGGACTATTATGTTTTCCGAGCAAAAAAGATTCAGGTAACACCTGACTTGGCTTATCAACCTGGGGAATTGTTGATTCGTGGATCCAAAATTATACGGGTAGGTAAAGACATTAAAAAACCTAAAGAATTCACATTAGTAAACTGGTCAGATCATGAGATATATCCTGGGCTTATAAGTCCAGGTTCTTCCTTGGGATTAGCAGAAATAAACGCCATACGTCCTACTCGTGACGAAAGAGAAGTGGGGACTCACACTCCAGAGATAGAAGCGTGGACCGCTGTAAACCCAGACTCGGAATTAATACCTGTTGCCCGGGCAAATGGGATAACTCACTCCCTCGTTGTACCTATGGGCGGAACGGTATCTGGCATCTCGGGACTCATTGCTCTTAGCGGATGGGGCATCGAAGAAATGGCGGTTAAACAAAAAGTCGCACTTCATCTTTGGTGGCCGGGACAGGGACTTTCCACTCACGGTAATAATAAAAGCGGTAAATCGATAGATGAGCAGGTAAAAGACAGAAATGAGAGTGTATATAAGTTGGATGAATTTTTTAATCAGGCAGAGGCATATATCCAATCCAAAGCTAATGCTCCTATGAATAAGACCGACTTTAATCCGAGTTGGGAAGCCATGCCCCCTTTCATTTCCGGAAAAATGCCAATCATTATTCATGCAGATGAGAAGAGGCAAATTATCTCTGCTTTGAATTGGGCAGAAAAAAGAAAATACAATATCGTTATTTCCGGAGGAAGGGACGCATGGAAAATTGCGGAAAGACTTGCCTCTGATAATGTGCCAGTCATTTTTCGACATGTTTTCACCGCTCCCACCCAGGCAAACCTTCCTTTCGACACCCATTTTCGTGCTCCCGGAATTTTAGCAAATGCAGGCGTAGAACTTTCCATCGGACTTAGACTTGGGGCATGGTCAGCTGCCAATCAACGAAACCTCCCCTACTATGCAGCCCACGCAATACCCCTTGGTTTGCAAAGAAAAGATGCTTTGGCAGCGGTTACAATAAATCCTGCAAAACTCATGGGAGTACAAAATCAGCTTGGCACCTTGGAAAAAGGAAAGGATGCAACATTTATTGCATGCTCTGGAGATATATTTGATCTTCGGACTTCAGTGGAACACATGAGAATTGCTGGCCAGGAAGTCGACTTATCCAGCCGCCATACTCGATTATTTGAAAAGTATCAAAGAAGACCAAGAACTAAGAATTAATGATCTTCTGGGGGATAATTTAGACCCGGTATTTCAACTACCCTTTGCCAATTTTTACCATCCCAACAAGCAAGATCTTCCAAAGTAAAATCTTTGGATATTAGAAAATCCTCAATCTGCTTCAAACTATAAGGTCCATACTGCTCACCTTGCTTATGCAAATATATCTCAGAAGGTTGTATTGAATCGCTCGCTTTTTGATTTACCTCCTTTGCGACCTCATCTTTCTTTCCACCTTCACCATCTTCAACAGGTTGTCTGGATAATTCTTCACCTGTATCTCTAGTTTCAGTTTCATCTGGATTCAGTTCGATTTTGGGAACCTGACGAATATCTGATTTAAAAGTTAATGACTTCTGATCTTTGAACCCGAACATTTTTGCTAGTATTACTTCAGGAAATCGCTGCATCACAGTTCTGTATCTCTCAATTCCGTCATTGTATCCTGCGCGCATCATTGAAACTTCATTTTCCATCCGTGCTAAACGATTCATAAAGTCTTCCACCATCTCATTAGCTTTCAAATCTGGATAGGATTCCCTCATGGCAAATATTTTATTACTTAGCACCAGTTCTTGCCCCATCACCGTATCTACTTCCGAAGGAGAAAAAGTACTCTTTCCAATTACGGAACTACGAAGTTGTGCAACTTTCTCCATAATTCCTTGTTCATGAGAAAGGTAGCTTTTCACCACCTGTTCAAGATTGGGTATTAAGTCACACCTTTTTTTAAGGGAGACTTCGATATTTGCCCAAGCCCTCTTCACTCGGTTTCGAAGAAAGATTAAGTCATTATACATCAATGCAAACATGCTGAAGGCAAGGAACAATGGAGCAAATACCGATGCCAAAAGAAAATCAGTCGCCGCAAATGAACCCACCGCACCGAAAAGAATTAATCCAAGAAAGACTGCTGCATTTTGAGCAATACCTAAACCGAGGAGTCCTTTCCTCCCTTGCCTAAGCATTACCTCAGTTTCGGATTCACTGGAAATAATAAAGGGAAATTTATCTTGGCCATCAGAAATGGCTAATTTATCCCCTTCAACCTCATCTACAACTGCGGAACCCAGCACATAGATTTCAGCATTTTCTGGCAGATGCCATTCGTAATAGGTCCTGCGACCTCGCTTTTTTTGAAATTTCAATTCCGCGGTCACCTCTGCTCCATTAGGAATAATCTTGGTATTTCCTTCTCGGTCTTTGCAGTAAAAAGGAATTTCATGAGTTTCGTCTTTGATTACCACAGTTCTTCTTTTTTTACCGGAGCCTCGCTTTTCAGTAATCTTATGCCTGAAATAAACACAATTCTCCTTTGTTTCAGGACCCGTTAAAGGAGTATAATCTTCAATAAATTCAGTAATTCCCTTCAACTCCGAAGGTCCATAAGAGATTCCACTGGATAAGGATGTTGGAATATTCTCAACATATCGCTTTATTTTGATACGACGGAAACCGAAGTACACACCGAGTAAAATTAAAATTAACGCAACGAGCATCGAAACAAGCACTACCCATGTCTTAACAGGTGTTTTCTCAATTGTTTCTTTATCGACTTCAGTCATTCCTTCCGGAAGTTTCCATTTTTTGATTCCCCATAGTGGAGCTAATAAGTTTTCAGGAAATCGCTCTAGTATTTCATTTGTTCGAGAAATCGAAGCATAATAATTTTTCTTAATTCCCTTTGCCCTATCAATTAATTTTTCATCCAAGACTGGACGTACCGGCTTCGATTCGTCATTCCTTGATACAGTCTTAGTACTTAAGATTTTTTTCAACTCAGTGGTAGAGGATTCCTCCAACCGAACCATGCGATCATAACCGTCTTGCAGGTCATTCTTCATCATCGACATAGAGGCAAATAGAAGTACCAAGAAAACCAGTGCTGAGACCAAAGAGAGAAAGACAAGCACTCTGTGAATACGAAATAAAAAACAGCTATATAAACACCCGAAGCAAAATAAAGAAAT
>NZKY01000113.1 GCA_002694035.1 Opitutia bacterium | reverse complement strand
TTTACATCTAAAAACTGGGCTCCGGTAGAATTTATAGCTGAAATTATATTGTCAGGAGAAAGACCACCAGCAAGAACCCATTCTTTTGAATTAAATTCGTTTTTCCAATTGTAAAAACTTTCCCAATTTGAAACCTTCCCTGTGCCTCCAAATTTATCTTCACAATAAGCGTCGATTAAAAAAGTTTCAGCCAGTGAAAGAATTGATTTAGGGAAACTAACACCATTAGGTAGTTTGGGAGCCAGCCATAATCTATCTGGTCCAATTATGTCCGACCATTCAATAACTGATTCAATAGGCAAATTATAGGGAAAATGAAGTTGAACCTTTCCAAATCCAATTTCGTTAATTTTATTTAACTCTGAGGGTTTTGGCTCTACCTGAACAGCAACCATCTTATCTGGTTGTAAATCAAGATCATCTTTTATTCTTAAAATATCTTCAAATTTTATACACCTTGGAGAATTACTGTATAATATAAAACCAAGTTTGGATGCACCAAGATTTAGAGCATTTTCGGCATCTTCTGTTCTTGTAATACCACAAACTTTTACTTCAGGTAGATGCATTATTCGTTTACATTCTGAAAGAAAGCAACCATTTCGAAAACTATTGATTCCAAAGTTGAATTTTTAGATTCAATGCTGACTTTTAGGTCATTTTCTTCCAATGTCTTAGAGGTTTGTGGTCCCATGCTGCAAAATATAGGTTTGGTAGCTTCAGGAAAAAGATTGAGATCTTCTTCCTGTTCGACATAAGAAAGTGCCGAAGAAGAACTTGCGAATACAACTGCATCTGCACCATTTTGCTTAAATTCCTGATAATCATGGGCATCAACTACATCTGCAAAATCAGTCTGATAAATCGGTAATGTATCGACGATAGCATGACCTAAAGACTCCAACAAACCCACCAAAACATCACGGTTCCTGTTTCCAGTTATGACTAAGACATTTGCACTGTCCAAAGAATTCGTTGCAATTAAGTCCTTAGCTAGATCTTCCGCAGTGGACTTTGACGGAATCAATTCAACTTCTAATTTATATTTCCTAATCTCATCAGCTGTAGCTTCACCAACACAAGCAATTCGCATGGGACCAAAACTTCTTATGTCGGGGAATGCTTTAAAAAATACTTTAAAAAACTCTCTAACTCCATTCGCACTTGTAAAAACAACCCACTCGTAAGTTGCGATTCCAGCAAAAGTTTCGGCAACTAAATTCTTATTTTCCTGAGGTAAGATTTTAATTAACGGGAGTTCTAAAACATCAGAACCCAAATCTTCTAACATTGATTTTAAGCGACTCGTCTGTCCGACTGGCCTTGTTATGACAATTCTTTTTCCAAATAATGGACGGTCTTCAAACCAATCAGATTTTGATTTTAAACCAATTGAATTACCAACAAAAATTATGGCGGGTGCGATCAATTTTTTTTCCTTTGAATGCTCAGCTAATTTACCCAATGTGGTGATTACTTTTCTTTGTTTTGGTAAAGTTCCCATACTTACAATAGCGGCTGGTCTATCGGTTGGCATTCCACCTAGAAGAAGCTTTTTAATAATATCCTCTAGTTTTCCCATTCCCATGTATATACACAAAGTTCCTCCAATTTCACCAAATTTAGCAAAATCAACTTTTAGTGCCTCTTTTTCAATGTCTTCGTGACCAGTCAGAAATGAAATGGATGAACCAAATTCACGATGAGAAAGTGGGATTCCAGCATAAGCAGCACAAGCAAGAGCAGCTGTAACTCCAGGAATAATTTCGTATTCCACGTTTGCTTCATCAAGTACGATCATCTCCTCGGCACATCTCCCAAAAACGAAGGGATCCCCTCCTTTCAAGCGGACCACTAAATTTCCTGAATTTCCATACTTAATGAGAATTTCCCCAATCTCATCTTGTTCCATTGTGTGCCTTCCAGGCCTTTTGCCCACATTGATTTGTTTGCAATAATCAGGCACAAGCTTTCGCAATTCTGAATTTACCAAATTATCAAAAACAAGAACATCACATTTTGCTAAAATTCTCTTTGCTTTTTGAGTGATTAATTCAGGATCACCAGGACCTGCTCCAACCAAAAAAACCTTTCCTTTTTGATTTTTCCTCACTTTATCCATGATAAAATTTGTTTAAAAATTTGTTCATTAGACAAATTATGTAAATTTATTTTTTTAATCCCACAATTCTCATGAAAAAAATAAAGGAATCCATTGCTTACATGAACACCCAATGCAACCTGACAGCCACCTCCCAGAATATCTAGTATTTCTCTTTCTAAAGTAACGGCATGGCTGGTCTCAATATGATCAAGTTTTGAAAACTTCATTTTTTCCTCTGTGCGAACTTGAATCGCAATTGCTGCCTGCCCAGGTGCAGGAACCATTTCATGAAACGGGATTTTTTCAAATCGGACACCATCATAGCTATCTATCCCCAATCTATTTAAACCCGCAGCTGCCAAAATAGTTCCATCCGCTTCCTCATTTTGAGCAATTTTCCTAATCCTTGTCTCAACATTACCCCGAAGTTCTTTCCAGGTTGCCTTAGGAAAACGCCTTTCCAACTGAGCTCTTCGTCGAGGACTTCCTGAAGCTAAAACTTCAGGTTGATAAACATTATTTCGCAAAACCAAAACATCTCTTGGGTCCTCTCTTTGAGTAAAAGCGCCAATGGTAAGGCCATTGGGATTTTCCGTTGGCATATCTTTTGCACTATGAACCGCTAGATCGGCTTGTCCATTAAGTAAGGCAGTCTCTAATTCTCTAGTGAACAAACCTTTGCCCCCTTTTTCCTGTAATGACCAAGATAATTTCCGATCTCCTGTAGTAGTCATCGGCAAGAGATCGACATTACAATTCATAGATTTACTTACAAGATCCGCCACTAAATTCGCCTGCTTAAGTGCGAGCGGACTTTTTCTGGTTGCGATAACCAACCTATCACAGGGTATAGTCATCTATTGAATTTCTCCACTTGCTCTAGGCAATTTATTATACCTAGAGTAAATTTTAAAAGAATCCTTAAGAATAAGAAGCCTGTGCTCCTTTGATATTTTTCTTTGGAATCCAAGACATCAATCCACGCAAATGTTGACCAGTTGATTCAATCTGATGTTTTTCACCATCTTCAAGTAGTTTGTTATATTTAGGTAAACCGGCTTGGTATTCTTTGACCCATTCTTTGGCAAATTTACCCGACTGAATTTCTTTCAAAATTGACTTCATAGACTTTTTAACATTCCCGTTAATTACACGAGGTCCACGAGTAACATCACCATATTTTGCTGTCTCAGAAACAGAAAAACGCATGCCTGCAATTCCAGATTCGATCATTAAATCCACAATTAATTTAAGCTCATGCAAGCATTCGAAATATGCCATTTCAGGTGCGTACCCAGCCTCAACTAAAGTTTCAAATCCGGCTTCGACCAATGCCGATGCTCCCCCACATAAAACTGCTTGCTCTCCAAAAAGATCCGTTTCGGTTTCTTCCTTAAAGGTAGTTTCCAAAATTCCTGCTTTTGCACCACCAATCCCTGCTGCCCAACCCAAGGCTACTTTTTTTGAATCTTTCGATGACCCCTTGAGAATAGCTATGAGGGCAGGCACTCCCTTTCCTTCTTTGTATTGGGAACGGACAACATGACCTGGTCCCTTTGGTGCTACCATTATGACACTTACTCCACGAGGTGGTTTAATCAGGCCAAAATGAATCGCAAAACCATGTGTAAAGAGTAATGTTTTTCCTTTTGAAAGATTAGGTTTAATTTCGTTTTCGTATACCTCAGCCTGTTTCATATCTGGGACACCTATCATGATTACATCGGCTCTTTCAGTTGCTTCAGCAACCGAAACAACTTCAAAACCATGTCTTTTCGCTACACGGATTGATTTACTTCCTTTATACAGACCAACTATGACATTACATCCACTTTCCTTCAAATTCAAAGCATGAGCATGTCCTTGAGAACCGTATCCAATAACGGCGAGCGTTTTCTTCTTTATTGTAGCAACTTTAGCTTCTTTTTGTGTGTATACTTTAGCGGGCATGTCCGATTTTATTTTTGGTTATTTTTTTGATTTAGAGTAAATAATTAATTATCTGAACGACCTCTGCGAAGTGAAACCGTACCCGTTCTGGCCAGTTCTAGAATTCCAAAGGGTTCAATCATTTCTAAAAATGCAGTTATTTTATTTTCATTTCCAGTTGCCTCAACAACTAGAGAATCTTTGGCAACATCAATAATTTTGCCACGAAAAATATCACATATTTGAGTCACCTCAGAGCGATTTTGAGAACTTACCTGAACTTTTACCATGATTAGTTCCCGACCTACACTTTCTTCACCAATGAAATTTTGGATCTCAATTACATCAATTAATTTATCAAGCTGCTTTATACATTGATCCAATGCTTTTTCATCTCCTTTAAGCGTAGCTGTAATTCTAGATCTACCATCCTGATGCGTAGGACCCACATTTAGTGTATCAATGTTGAATCCTCGCCCGCTGAAGAGACCAGCAATCCTAGCCAATACGCCAAATTTGTTTTCGACGAGGACGGAAATTACATGTCGCATGTTATTAAATATGAGTAGGAAGGTGGTGGACGACACAGGACTCGAACCTGTGACCTACTGGGTGTAAACCAGTTGCTCTAACCAACTGAGCTAGCCGTCCGTTATAAATTAGAAGGGAACATAGTAGTCAATGATACTTTTGTTGCAAGCGCGAATAATATGCTACTTGACTTGAACCCGAATTTTTTTTGGTCCAAGAACAGGCTTAGGTGGGACTGATGTTCTTGGAAATTTTGATTGATATTTAGAGGGCGGAGGCAGGGTTGGTGATACTTTACCATCTAAATAAGAAGATTCAACTTTTCTAGGCCCGAGCCAGTATTTTTGTGGACTTGAAAATGAATTATTTTCCACTTGAGGTACACTCCGAATATTTGAAGTATTAAGTTTTTGTTCGGAATTACTTCCAGAAATTCCCTCTGAACCAGCTTTTTGTACTGGAAAACCGGGTTCACTAGAACGACCTTTTCTAAATTGAAAACGATTGATATCTCTCAGCGACATATTATTGACCTTGTTCATCCAATCATCAACTCGTTTATCCAACTCGGCATAATAAGCATCTCGAAATTCAACATAGGCAACAGCTTGTTTACGATTTTCTGATTCAAGTGAATCAACGCGTTCAAAATTCTCCTGTGCAAATTTTTGATTTCTTGATAATTGATTCGGAACTATCGAGGTTTTTACTCTCTCCGATCCTTTTATTTCCAAATTGTTCATTGGAAATCTTTTCCCACCAAATGAAGAAAATCTAGAAGGCCATTCAATAACTGAGAACCGTTGACTTGATATACCGTTGATTCTGCCAGTGTTTAATCTCTTGGATGACATATCGTTTAACTTACCATCCAAAGAGGTTACTCTTTTAGTAAAGTCGTTTTGTTTCTGCTGACCAAAAGAAAGTGAGGAAATAATTGTAAAAACAACAACAATCCAATAACTCGTTATGGATGATAATCTCGACATTTATCAAACAAACATAAATAACAATTAATAGTTTTTAAACATCAAATTCATTACACTTTCTTTAATTATATTCTCTTTAAATGAAGAATTATCTTAATCTTTTATCACGGGTTATTGAAAACGGAGTCTATCGAGATGACCGAACAGGTACTGGGACCTGGTCAGTATTCGGGGAACAGGAAAGATTTTCTTTAAATGATAAGTTTCCTCTCTTAACCACAAAAAAATTACATTTGCGATCTATCATATTCGAACTGTTGTGGTTTTTAAAAGGAGATACAAATGTTAAGTATCTACAAGAAAATAAAGTTAAAATTTGGGACGAATGGGCAGACAATAATGGCAATCTTGGCAGAGTTTACGGTGCCCAATGGATGAATTGGGCAAAACCCAATGGAGGTCATATTAATCAGGTTCAAGAAGTAATTAACTCAATTAGAAGTAATCCGGATAGTAGAAGGCACATTGTTTGTGCTTGGAATCCTGGTGAAATCGAACAAATGGCTCTACCTCCTTGTCATGCATTATTTCAATTTTATGTGGCTGAAGGAAAATTAAGCTGCCAATTGTATCAAAGAAGTGCGGATATTTTTTTGGGTGTCCCTTTTAATATAGCCTCTTATGCCATTTTAACCCTTATGATTGCAAAAATTTGTAATCTTCAAGCAAGCGAATTTGTTCACACTTTCGGAGATTTACATTTGTACGCAAACCACAAAGAACAAGCCGAATTACAATTGTCTAGAGAACCAAGAAAGTCCCCTAAAATGATTATACACGGCAATCAGAAAGAAATTACTGATTTTCGATTCGAAGATTTCGAACTTATCGATTATGACCCCTACCCTTCTATTAAAGCTCCAATAGCAGTTTAGGATGTCTTCGATTAAAGCAATTGCTGCAGTCTCCCAAAATGGAGTTATTGGTGTGAATGGGGACCTTCCATGGCGAATTCCTGGAGAATTAAAATGGTTTAAAAAAATTACAATGGGAAGTATTATCGTTATGGGTAGAAAGACTTGGGAATCTTTACCTGGACCTTTGCCGGGAAGAGAAAACTGGGTACTTTCAAAATCTTTGCACGAAAATACCAACATAAAAGTATTTTCTTCTTTTCAAAAGGTTCTACATGCCGCGAATGGTAGGACTGTATTCATTATCGGTGGAGGTCAAATTTATGCAGAGCTCATTTCAAACTGTGATGAACTTTACATCACAGAAGTGCATCAAACCATTGAGAATGGTGATGTGTTTTTTCCTGAATTCAGAGACAAGTTCACCTGCATAGAAACCTTGGAAGAAAACAAAGACTTTACGATAAGAAAATGGAAAAAATCAGTAAAGCCTAGTAATAAGGCTGCAGCATAATATATACAACTGGACCTGTAATCGCCACATACAGCCATATTGGGAAAACTCTCTTAGCAAACTTGCGATGTTTTTCGAATTGATTAGTAAATCCGTAGACGAAAGTGAGTAAAATAAATGGAAGACTGATGGCTGCCAAGGAAATGTGTGAAAGGAGAATGGTGAGATATACCTTTCTCATAAAACCAACTTCTTCGATTTCTGAATCTGTTAAAAATCCATCTTTATTAGCATCGCCATATAGTGTTTCTGGTGTCGTAAAGTGATAAAGTACATACGATAGAAGAAAAACTATTGAACATCCCATTGCCGCGTAAATCCACCTTTGATGGTTGATTACTAAACCTTTTTTTATGGAGATTACCGCCAAAACTAAGGATATTGCTGCTGCACAATTTAATGTTGCGTGGAAAAATGGTAAATAATCAAAATTTACTCCTGCAGGCAAATCGATCTTCACCTGTCTCATTAAACCAACCAAAAACAATACGATAACTGTGAGTAACCAAACCACAACATTTAGCTTTTTAGCTAGAGAAATATTTTCTTTTTTTTGCAGAAATTGATAAACTTGGGACATAATAAACTTAAATTACACCCTTATATCAAAGGGAATGAATGTTTCTTCATCGAGAGATGTTTTTACCTGAGCCCACAACCTGTAGATACCTGGTTTAGGAGCCGAAAATCCGAAAGTTAAAGAACCTGTATAGGCTTCAGATAATTTTACTGGCCTAAGATCTTCTAAAGGGTGTAAGTGAGCAAACCCAACTGCATTCTGATCAAAAGCAACTAAATGAGCAAATGCACCCATAACAGGATAGAATTCAACCGTATCTCCTGATTTAGACTTGGCTAATAGAGTTAAGTCAATCTGCCCTTCTTTTGTCTGGCTGATTTGTTTTTCCAGTTGGAAATTTATATCACCAAAAGAATAAGCAAGGGTCTCCTTCTCAACTCTAGTGAAATCTTCCTCACCAGAAACATTAAAAGATGAAGAAATAAGTACTCTCCGAGGGCTTTTAGCAGGAATAAAATCCAAAAACAAACTATATTTACCGGCAAGTTTGGGAGTGATTTCAAAGTGCCAAACGCCATCAAACAAGCCATCAGCAACTGGATGAATATGTTGGTAGTCATCTAACGACTCATTAACAGCCAATAGATGAATTTTTTGGGTATGACTTAAGGCGACATCTTTGGAAGTTAATGGGGAACCATCCGCTTGCTCGATATTTATCTCAAACTTACAGGGCTGGTTTATCTTCAAAGAATCAATAGCTTTGAATTCGGCATTCATAGGCCATTTTCTAATTGATAAATCGACAAATCCATTATCATCAGAACCACAATAATCTATTTCTCCCTCAGCGTTGTAAGTTTCTTCATGAAGAAAATCACAAGGTTCCACTGGGAGATTTCTGATCACAAAAAATAAAACAAGAAAAGGGATTGTGAGAAGAACAGATTTATATGCTGGTTTCATAATGTTAAAAAGCAACACTACCCTCCTGTAATCTGCTAAGAAAATCTTCTACTCGCCATCCTTTACCAGGTACCTGATAAACAATTTGCCTTTTAGAATTAACGATCATGGTGCGCATGGTATGATCAAGCGGTTGATTCTTTTCGTTTTTGCGAAGAATACCAAACTGTCTGGTTAGATCGTCGATGACCGATTTTTTTGAAGTACAAACCTTAAAGTTAGTCTCATCCAAATTATAACCCCGAGCGTAGGATTTAAGAACACCTGGGGAATCAAATTCAGGATCTAGGGTAATAGAAAGAAATCTGATATGTTCGATATCAGTTTTTTTAGCCAATTCTTGAAGTTTCTTCATTTTCATTGTTGATGCTGGACACATTTCAGCAACAGAACATCTTGAAAATATAAAATTCATAACAGTTACTGAACCGTCAAAATAATCAGTTGTTACAATATTACCATCCTGATCATATAGAGCGAATGGCGGCAGAGTATCTCCTATTGTTCGTATCATTGATTCCCCTAATGAAAGTGTATCTCTCCTTAGAAGTCTGTTTACATTATTGAACATTATTCGCTGAGCGGGATCGTCTGGCCAAACATTATGAAGAAGAAATGTTTTACCCAATGCCGGAGAAAAAGATTCTTGTAATTCACCCCTAAAAAATTCCTTTTTTTCTAGAAGTGATACATCACCTGGTTGTAATATAAGAGAAATCTTACTACCGATTTTACTCGGTATTTTGCCAACAAGATTTTCGCTTCTAGCTAATAGCTCAACCTCTACAATACTTGAATTCTTGTCCAACATTAAAACTTTCCCCCTAATTGTGTTTTCATCAATGCTATTGGGTGTGATAGATTTGACGGAGTCGGAACAGGAAAATAAAAAATATGCAATAGACAAAACAAAAAAGCTTTGGATGCGAGGTATCATATTTTCTTTTTATTCCCTACAAATATTCAGGCAATGCCAAATCAAAAAATACTGATTTTTTATAAAAAAAGGATCAATTAAAAATAAATTCTTGTTAGTCAATATTTCGTAATACTTTAAAAACTCTGAACTACCTCATTAGATAATCTAACGATGAATATTTTCTTTGTTATGCCCTTGCTTGTCTGAGGTATAATTATAACATGTTATTTAATCCCCTAACCTAGTGTGAATAGTTTAAAAGATTTTACTGCCAAACCAGATGCTTCCCACATACAAAGCACTGCTGGACTATCTTTAACAGGTTTATTCGAGCTTACAAAACCTCGGCTTAGTCTCCTTTCCGTTTTCACAGCATCACTTGGCTACTTATTATTTTATCCATTGAGTACCAACTTTATACCATTTTTTGCACTCACTTTTGGAACTCTTTTCGCTGCATGTGGAGCTGCAGCCCTTAATCAGTGGATGGAGAAAGACGAAGATTCACTTATGCCAAGAACTTCCAATCGTCCAATTCCAGCCAAAATTATTGAACCAGAAACTGCTCTTATTTTTGGTATCATTCTATCTTCATTAGGTTTGATTATTCTTTGGATTGGAACCAATCCATGGGCTTGCTTACTAACTTTACTAACTTTAGTTATTTATTTAACTATTTACACACCACTAAAGAAAAAATCTGCATACGCCACAGAAGCTGGTGCAATTTCGGGAGCTCTTCCTCCTTTAATCGGTTGGGTTGCAGCTGCAGGAGAACCATCTGTTTATGGCTGGATTTTATTCGGTATTTTATTCACTTGGCAACTTCCCCATTTTATGGCTATCGCTTGGAATTTTAGAAAGGATTACCAGACTGGTGGATTTAAACTTCACAAATTAGGTAATCCAGACGGATTCCATTTAGCTAGAAAAAGTTTAATCTACTCAATTCTTCTTACTGTGTTTGTTTTCTCTCCATTTTTTGTAAATTCGAATCAGCCATCGCCAGGTAACCTTTATCTTTTATCTTCAATACTACTTTCACTTTATCTTTTAAAACCTGCTTACAACTTCTTATTTTCTTCTGATAGAGATCATTCCGCCAGAAAACTCTTTTTCGTCACCATAATTTATTTACCCTTGCTCTTAGCCATCCTTGTGATTGACCGCTTTCTCTGATTATGAACAAAGAAATTATCAAATTCTTCAAATTTTCCAAAGGCACCATTTTAACTTCTATAATCTGCTGGTTTTTCATCTTCCTCGGCGGTTGTTCAAGGATTGATCACAAACAATCTGCTTTAGATCCGAAAGGTTTGGTATCTCAGAACCAATATGACATTTTCATGTTATCGGTTTGGATTACTATATTTCTATTCTGTGCAGTTGGAGGTTGTTTGTTGTTTGTACTTTGGAAATACCGGGCAAAGTCTCCCGAAGAAGCAATGGAGGTTCCCCCTCAGTCTCATGGCAATTCAAAAATTGAAGCTTTTCTTATTGTTGCATCTACTGTTATTCTTATCATTTTAGCCATTCCTACTCTTCAAGGGGTTGTGCTCATGAATCGAGTACCTGATCCAAACGATTCCGAAACTTTAAACAAACTTAACCTCGACAAAAGTTCAATTGAAGATGCGATTACCGTCAATGTTACCGGGAAACGGTTTTTTTGGGTTTTTGAATACCCTCAATTTGGTATAGTAACAGCAAACGAATTAGTTTTTCCAGCTTCAAAAGCAATCCGCGTAAATCTTAGAACCGAAGATGTAATTCATAGTTTTTGGCTTCCAAAACTTGCCGGTAAAATGGACCTCATGCCTGGACAAGAAAACTTTTTATGGTTTATAGCCGACCAAGAAAAAATTCTTTCCAAAATGGATTCCGATGGAAACCCGATAAAGTCTTCAATAGAAGATGCAATGCCCCCTGTTTTCAACGGGAAAATGAGAGAGAAAATTTTCGCAAAACAAAAATTCACGGACGAGTTCGAAGCGGTCGGGGGTCTTTTTTACGGACAATGTGCTGAATATTGTGGAAATTCGCATGCTTATATGTCATTTCGTGCCCTTGCCCAGACTGACGAAGACTTTGAATCATGGGTAAAAAAATATCAGGACGCACAAAATCCCAACTTACAACCCCTGGAATATGACCCTGAGAAAGAGTATCAATCTGGTACCGTTGTTTCTTTTCAAGATGACTCTACAGGCGAAACTCTCACTAGGGAATATACCGCAACTAAAAGTGTAAATAAAGGTCAGGCACCTAATCTCAGTCAGGCTGCCTGGAAAAAAACTCACTCGGACGATTATGAAATTGGAAAAAAACTTTTTTCCTCCTTACAGTGCGTGCAATGTCATGCTATCAATAGAACTGGATTGGGTTCCAAAGGACCTAACCTGACTCTTTTTGGCATTAGAACCTCACTTGCTGCGGGTTGGATGAGAAACGATGAAGAAAATCTTAGTCAATGGCTCAAAAATTCGAATGATGTCAAATTTGGTAACCTCATGTGGAATGGCGAAGGTGTTGATGATTCTCATCCTCTGAGAAATCTTGAAGATGATGATGAAAAAGTGAATCAACTAATTGCTTACCTTCTTGGTCTCAAATAACCTTGAATATATTAACAATTTAACTTCTCAAAATTATGGCAACTGAATCAATAAAATATTTAAGCCCAGACACGGATAACAAAACGGAAACGAAAGTATTTCCACGACCAGATCAGCATGCTAAGGGGATTGTCAATTGGCTGACCACGATCGATCATAAAAAAATTGGTATTATGTATGGGGTGTCTGCCCTCTTTTTCCTGCTGCTTGGAGGACTGGAGGCTCTTCTTATCCGTTCTCAACTTTGGAGTCACAATATGGAAGTTCTCACCAACCGTGAATACAATCAAATGTTCACAATGCACGGAACTACCATGGTATTTTTAGTGATCATGCCACTCAGTGCTGCTTTTTTTAATTTTATTATGCCACTTCAGATTGGTGCCCGAGATGTAGCATTTCCAAGAATGAACACCTTGAGCTTATGGTGTTTCATTGCGGGTGGTATCATTCTTAATCTTAGCTGGTTTTTTACTGGAGGTTCCCCTGCCATTGGATGGTTTGGATATGCCCCCCTTACCGACAACCGTTTTGCTGAAGTCTTGGGTGACATGGGTCCTGATTTCTGGATTTTCTCTCTTCAAGTTCTTGGTGTAGCTTCTCTTTTAGCTTCATTCAACTTCATCACAACCATCATAAATATGCGTGCTCCAGGAATGACCATGATGAGACTTCCTGTATTTACATGGATGACATTAATTGTAAGTTTTCTAATTATTCTTGCATTCCCAGCCATCACTATTGCCTTAGTCGAACTCATGTTCGATCGGACCTACGACACGAACTTTTATGATTTCCTTGAAGGAGGTAAACCACATTTATGGCAGCATTTATTTTGGATCTTTGGTCATCCAGAAGTGTACATTCTAATACTCCCTGCTATGGGCATTGTGTCCGAAATAATTCCTGTGTTTTCTAGAAAACCACTTTTTGGTTATGGTTTAATTGTATTTTCCGGTGCTATTATTGGTTTTATGGGTTTTGCGGTCTGGAGCCATCATATGTTCACCACTGGTATGGGAATTGTGGCAACATCTGCATTTTCAATCTTAACAATGCTCATAGCTATTCCAACAGGTGTTAAGATATTTAACTGGATTGGTACAATGTGGGGTGGTCGTATTCGTTTCGAAACCCCAATGCTTTTCGCTTTAGGTTTTATAACCATGTTTATGGTCGGTGGTTTCACAGGCATTATGCACTCATCGGTACCTATCGATGCACAGCATCAAGATTCCTATTTTGTGGTCGCCCACTTCCATTATGTTTTAATAGGTGGTGCTTTGTTTGGTTTATTCGCCGGGTTCTATTTCTGGATTCCAAAATTAACTGGTAAAATGCTAAACGAAAAACTTGGCAAATTTGTATTTACTCTAATGTTTATTGGATTCAATTTAACTTTCTTTCCAATGCACTATCTTGGAATGATCGGGCAACCCCGTCGGACCCATAGCTACAATGAAGGGCATGGTTTTGAAACCTGGAATCAAATTGCCACTATTGGTGCCTTTATCCTAGGTATTGGAATTGCTATTGGGATTTATCAGTTTATCACCGCTGCATTTAACAAAAAATTGAAATCTGCTGGAAAAAACCCATGGGATGCCAGAACACTAGAATGGACTCTTTCATCACCAGTCAAAGAATACAACTTCGCCAGAACCCCAATAATTAAATCTCGTGATCAGGCTTGGGAAAACAGTTATGGTCCCAAAGAAAATCATTCTGAAAAAGAGCCCTTAGGAGACCATGGTGTTCATATGCCTGATCGCTCATGGTGCCCTCTCATTACATCTATTGGCTTATTTATTTTTGTTTTAGGATTACTTTTTAGAGAATCAATTGAAGTTTCCGGAAGCTACTTTGCGACTCCATATGAAGTTGCTATTGGTGGTTGTTCTGTTTTTGTTCTTGGGATAATACTCTGGGCATTAGAAGGTCCTGCCGGATACCACCTATTCCCGAAAGAAAACGAAGAATAAATTTTAAAAACCTTATAATTTCTTAAATATGAGTGAAGCAGCAGCCCATGCAATCGATCATCACGAGCCGGAGACAAGCACTGGTATACATAACAAGAAAGTACTAATGTGGGCCTTTTTAGGTTCCGACTGTATGTTTTTTGGAACGCTTATCTCCACACACTTAATTTATCGAAAAATTTCTGCAACAGTTGGAGGTAATTTTTTGGACATCCGTGATGTCTTCGATATCGAGTTAACTTCATTCAGTACATTCATTCTACTCGCAAGTTCCCTTTTTATGGCATTAGCAGTATCTGCTATTCATAAGGGTAATTTAACAAGCACCAGATGGATGCTTTTTGGCACGATTATATTCGGAGCTATCTTTCTCGCCTGCCAAGTCTATGAATTTACTCATTTTGTTCACGCCCCTGGTAATGAATTAACCCTTTCAACCTATCGAGGTGAACCCCATGTATTTGGCTCAACTTTTTATGTTTTAACGGGAACACATGGAACTCATGTTGCGATCGGTGTTTTTTGGCTATTAGGCTGGTTGATTTATTCTTTCACCGGAAAAATGAGCACTGCTGACGCAATGGATGTTGAAGTTTGTGGGCTCTATTGGCACTTTGTTGATATTGTATGGATTATCATTTTCCCAGTTGTGTATTTAATGGAATACGCTTTCTAATTTAATTTATTTTAAATACTATTTCTTTCACATGAGTGGACATTCAGAAGACCCTGTAGCAGAAGAAAGCAAAAGATTCTTCACATTTTTTAATCTCTCCATGTTACTCGTTGCCATTACTGGCATCGAAATTGTAATTATTTATGTACAAACTTTCGATGGCATGAGTATCATCAGTATTCTATTTGCCACCTCAGTCTTAAAGTTTATTGGAGTTATTACATGGTTCATGCACCTTCGCTGGGATAAAATTCTCAACACCATACTCTTCCTAATGGGTTTGGTTATTGCTGCATTCACTTATTTTGCCGTCATTTATATGTCAGATGATCCTCCTGAAGTTGAGGAATTTTCTGTTTCTCAAATTAACAATGAATGGGATAGTAAAAAGTCTTATTCTAAAGGAGATTATGTTAAGCATGATGACTCTTACTTTGTTTCCTTAAAAGATATTAGTTCTTCAACTAAGCCAAATACCACTGAATCCGATTCTGAATGGAAGAAAGTGAATGGAATACCACACCAATTTGTTTGGAAAGTTAGCAATGGTGATTTAATTGAAATTAACTCTCTAAAACCCGAAAACCCATTTTTTCATCAATACCACCCTTCACAAACGAACAACATCCAAGGTTCGAAAATCTCACTTCTCAACCAAAAAGCATCTGTTGAGGATTTTCGTATTAA
>NZKY01000019.1 GCA_002694035.1 Opitutia bacterium | reverse complement strand
TTAAATTTACACGTTCAATTGCCCAAGCTTCTTCATCAGGCATATCAGAAGGTTCCATACCAGGAAAAAAATGCACAAGGTCTTCTAGTGTATCTTTATGGCTGATGTAATCAATTTTAGGTCTATATGGCTCTGGATCAGAAATAACGTCGTTTTCTAAATAAATAGATAAATCAATTATTTTTCTCGTAGACATTTAATTTAACTTTCTAATTTAAGAAATTGAAACTACGGTAATTCTGATCTGCCAATTCTTTAGTATATTCTTTATAAGCTGGAAAACCGCCAAGATAAAGTTGCATAACTTGAGCCTTACCATCAATATTTGCTCCAATATACCAATTATTTGACCCCCAAAATAGTGTATCCCTAGCTACCTCAGCCATTTTTTCAGACCAAGTATCGTCCCCTGATACGTCAGAATCTACTATTGAGTGGTCATTATTTCGCATATGATCAATCAAATCACCAATCCATTCACCTTGATATTCTACATTTAAAACTGGGTTAAAGAAACCTGTGCAACTCCCAGGACCATTTACGAAAAACATATTGGGGAAACCATTAGTCATTAAACCTGCATTAGTTCTTGGACCTTGCAGCCATTCTTCTGATAAGGTTTTGCCGTCCGCACCTTTAATATTAAGATTTACCATTGCCCCTGTAATTGCATCAAAACCAGTAGCAATGATAATTTGGTCAAGTTCATAAGTATTATTTTGGGTTTGGATACCATTTTCAATAAAGCGTATAATTGGATCTTCTTTAATATCTACAATATGAACGTAATCATTATTAAAAGTTTCGTAATAGTTAGTATCCGCACATAGTCTTTTAGTAAGTATCGGATAATCTTTAGGAATTAATTTTTCGGCTTTTTTAGGGTCTTTAATCTTTGTTCTGATCTTATCTCGAAAGAAATCCCCTAATTTATCATTTAATTCCTTATTTCCAAGTAAATCGTAAAAAGATGTGTAAAAAGCTAGCCCCCCAGATTTCCATCTGAATTCAAACTCTTCAAGGATCTGCTCATCAGACATATCTGCGCCAGCATTAGGATTTGGAAACATTGGTTGAAAATTAACAGAAACATATCCGCCGAAAGAGTTTTTTTGCATTTCTCGCCATTCAGGGTACATAGCTTTAACACGATTTTCATACTCTGGGTCTAGAGGACCATTGTTTCTCGGAGCACTGAAATTTGGCGTTCGTTGAAATACGAATAATTCATCTGCAGTCTCAGCAATTATAGGAATTGCTTGCACTGCAGTTGAACCGGTACCGATTATGCCAACCTTCTTTCCCTTAAATGAAACATCTTCATGAGGCCAATCATATGTTTTATATAACTCACCCTTGAATTCATCACTTGCCTCAAATTCAACTTTTTTAGGTGATGATAAAAGTCCTGTAGCCATAACCATAAATCTAGCACTAATCACTTCCCCTGTGCTAAGTGTCACTTTCCATCTTGCTTGATCTTGTATCCACACCATTTCATCAACACTAACGTTAAGTTCAATGTCTTTATTCAAATCAAATCTATCGGCGACATGTTCTAGATAAGCTTCAAGTTCAGGCTGTGAAGCATATCTTTCCTTCCATTTCCATTCCTGCTGAAGTTCTTCGGAAAAACTGTAGGAATATTCAAGGCTTTCGATATCACTGCCCGCACCTGGATATCGGTTCCAATACCAAGTGCCACCAACACCGTTACCCTTTTCAAATGACTTGACACTCAGGCCTCTATTTCTCATTGAATGGACCATATACAATCCCGAGAATCCTGCGCCTATAATTGCAACATCTAGGTTCCTGTTAAAGTCTTTATTCTGCATTCAAATCCCCATAAACTATTAGTGAGTTGTTTTAATATTACCCATATGCAAAATGGCTGCAGATGAATATGCTACTATCTTATTAACCATTGTATCTAAATCACTCGAGCAGGCATCACCATAAGAAAGTCTATCGACCCTACCTGTTTCAGCAATGGCGTTAGTTAAACTTCCTAGAAAAAAATTGAAAGCCCAACAAACATCCTCACGTGAGAGATTATTACTTAGTCTCCAGATTGCATCTATATATTCTTCTGCAATCGGATCATAATGATATTTGAAAATTACATCCTGCCATAGTTTGGAATTTGCAACTAATGCTATGAGTTTTCTGTAATTTGATAATTCTTTAACTTCATTTTCATTCTTACCAATTAGTGGTTCAATAAACCGTCTAAGGATTTTTGGGATAGCTGTATTTTTATCTTCATTAAAATTAAACTCATTTAGTTGCTCAATCCTTGCGTCACTCATTTTAGCTACTCGACGCACAAGCACTTCTTCAAAAAGTTGATCCTTAGTATTGAAGTAATAATTTACCAGAGAAAGATCTACACCTGCCTGACGGGTGATATTACGGACCGAAGTCCCGTCTATTCCATAAATTGAAAATAAATGCTCTGCAGTGTCGAGTATTTTTTCTCTTGTTTTCTGAGTACTAGCTTTTTTGTTCAGCATTTAATACTTAACCTTAAATCTTTAATTATGAAAGGGCGCCCCTATCCTTAGGGGGATTGAGGGGCGCCCAAACTTTAGAATTTACGGGAAATGTTTATTCCATATGATTCACCGTAAGAATCGTGGATAAATGAACCACCAAATTCTGGTGCTGGTATTACTTCTTCTAGGTAATCCTCATCTGTAAAATTCTTGCTCCAGAGGTTGATTGTCCAGTCTCCGTTAGTTGCTACAAAATTTAAGTTACCAATTGAGTAAGAGTCCCTTTTCTGCAGTGAAAATTCACCGTCACCAAATCCAAAGGCAGTAAAGAAGTTTGGAATTCGTCCTGACTGTACAGGGGAGAAAAATGTCTCACCAGTATACATGACGTCTAAACGCGAGGTAAGTTGCCAATCATTCCCTAATTGACTTACATATTCTGCTCCAAAAGTAGCAGTTGTTTCGGGAATATAAGGTAATTTATTTCCAGCTGTATAAGGGCGAGTACTATAAGCAGTTATTTCAGTATCAGTGTAACCGAAACCGCCATAAATTGAGAGCTCCTCAGTGGCACGATATTTAAAATCTATTTCAGCTCCTTGTATTTCTGCTTCATCAATATTAGTCACAACCCTAAGAGATCCAAATGGTCCAGCAAAAAAGCTAAAATCCTGCATGTCCTCTGTGTCTGTAATATATATGGCGCCATTTAAAGCTAATGTGTTTTCGAGTAATCTGGATTTAAATCCTATCTCGAAAGCCTTAGAAACCTCCTTTTCAAAACTATCTTTTAAATCGTTAAGGTTATTAGTTCCGTCAGCTAATTGTAGGTTCCCAAAAAATTGGTTGAGAGTTGCAGTTGTTCCCTGGGAATTGAACCCTCCACTTCTGAAACCAACTCCGTAGGAAGCAAAATAAGTAATGTTATCGTAAGGACGATAATTTAATGAAAGCTTAGGCTGCAATTGATCGAAAGTTTCAGATCTGCTTGGTATAGAAAGCGCAGTTGGATTGGCGTTGTAGTATGGGTTTATGAAGTAATTACATGGTGTGGCTGTACATACCGGCACACCAAATGCACCAAAACCAGGTGTTTGAGGGTTAAGCCTAGGAACATTATTATTAACATCACGTTTTTCTTCGTCGTATCTTAATGCTAATCCAACTTCTAGTGTATCGCTAAGATTATATTCTATATTACCAAAGATTGCTTTAACTTCACTCAGCAAATTATCATCATATAATAGATCAGTGGGGTTTGGCCCTGCAGTCGGGTTGAAACCTCTAGGAGATGCACCTAGACCTAGATCGCCGCTATACGCTACAACTAGTTGTCTATCAACATCAATATAATTTACACCAATCATCCAGCGTAAATCCTGGTCTTGTGAAGATGATAAACGCATTTCAAATGATGTATCCTCTTGATCACGCTGTTGATATTGATAACCCCCACAAGAAATAGGTGGATAAGGAGGCAAGAATGAAGCGCCTATGTTACCCGGTACATAGAAAAAAGGAGCTGGAACTGGTCTGTCACCATTAGTTGCAGCAGAATTATACTCGCTTAAGCAAAGAGGATTTGCATTGTAAATACCGAAAGCATTACTTGTGCCAGCACCAAGGAAATAGTTCTTTGCATCATTATGAGCTAGATAGGCGGTTAATTCACCCATAGAGGTGTCAAACACACCTTTGACTGAAACATTAAGTGTTTCTTGTTCGTTTGTAGGGTCATTTCTATTAATATAAACAAATTCATGATCATTAGGATCAGCATAGAAAAGTGGGTTTAAAGCTGCAGCATCAATCAATGCCAAAGATGCATTAAATGCTAAACTCCCTGCATCAACTTCCGAGTATCTTGCCTTAAAATCCAATTCACCACTAGATGTGTCGACTATAGCTCGTGCTACAATCCCATAATCTCTAAAGTCAGTCTCACAGCCATCGCAGTTCAAAAAAGTATTAACTGCGTATCCATCTTCTTCAAAAAAATGATAACGAAGGCTGGCGCGAACGTTGTCAGATATTGACCCACCTATACCGAATGCTCCTTTTGTCTTGCCGTTATTACCATAACCAATCTCAAAACTTCCTTCGAATTCCTCGGGGGGTTTTTTTGTATTTAAAACTATAGCACCGGCGAGAGCGTTTCTTCCATAAATCGCGCCTTGGGGGCCTTTGAGCACCTCTATTTGCTCCATGTTATCCATTTCCTGATTGAGAGCATTTGGGTTTGTAACAACAATACCATCTATAACTAATGCGACACTACTCTCAGTATCACGACCTGAATTTATTCCCCGAACTTGAACCTGCATGTCGCCAACTTCGAGAGTTTGAACTTGGGATAGGCCAGGGGTCATCATAATGAAATCTCGTGGTCGATCTATAGATGCGTTTTCAATTTCTTCAGAAGAGAAAGTTTGAACGGTCGCGGGAACATCTAAAATACTCTCTGACTGTTGACGAGCAGTAACAATGACTTCGTCAATTGATTGAGCGAATGCCCCAGGTTGGACAAGACTAGCACAGAATAACAAACCTAGAATGAAGTTGGATGTCTGTAATACTTGAGAATTTTTTATAATATTTGTCAATAATTCAATCTTTGACATGAAAGCCCCCCTTAAATTAATAAATTTTTTACATTTAAATAAGCTAAACGTTTGTTGTCAACGAACGTTTAAATCAATATTGTGAATAAAATTATATTCATAATTTTTTTGTTTAATTACCTAAAATTAAATAATAATAATATCTAGCATCCGATACTTGAACACTTATGGGCTGTAAAACACATAATATATTGAATGCATCTGCACTTTATAAGTTTATATAAAATGGCTGAAATAATCCTTGTCCATTTGTTGTGGATTAGCGTAAATAATTTAAAAGTATAAGGAATTTCCTATTAGTTTCCTGCCAGAAGTCATCTAGGCTAACGCCATTTTCAAATTATAATTTCTATCATGATGTGCATGTGGCCAATCGCACCTTAGTTTAGGCCCTGCGTTTAAAGCTTAGGGTTCATGTTCGAATTAATTAAATAATTTCATTCTTGTTCAATTTAAAAGAGCGTAAATTTCAAATTTTTTAGCTTTATCAAAAAACTTTCTTAGTAATAAGTCTTTTGTTTCACTCAATAAAAATTTGAGATTGAGGAAAATCAGTTTTTTTAAGACTTTGCCTGATGTTTAGAGATTTTTTTTTCAACACTTTTACGTATATAAGGTGTAATTGTCTCAAAATACTTCAAAATTTCTGGATTAGAAAAACTATTTTTATTCTCAACAGATTTACCATTTAGAATATCGCGAACAACCAATTCTGATATTTTACCGGTCCGCGTTTTAGGTAAGTCAGACACGGCCATCAAATATGATGGTACATGACGTGGACTGGCCTGATCACGAATTGCAGCGATAAGTTTTTCTTCCAATTGATCAGTCAATTTTGAAGCTATGTTTTCATTTAAAACTACGAACATGACGATATATTGCGAATTATTAATCATGAGACCAACAGCAATAGTCTCATTAATTTCAGTAAATTTATTGCAAATACGGTAAATTTCTGACGTTCCGATGCGCACCCCACCCGGGTTTAGCGTAGCATCTGATCTCCCATGAACAATTAATCCCCCATCATCAGTCAACGTCGCCCAGTCACCATGTCGCCATACACCGTCAAAATGCTCAAAATAAGCGCTTCTATATTTCTCACCATCGGGATCATTACCGAAACATATAGGCATTGAAGGAAAACTCTTGGTGCAAACTAATTCACCTTCCTTACTTGTTACCGGTTTAGCCTCATCCGTCCATACTTCGACGCTCATGCCCAATCCCCTCATTTGCAAAACGCCACCCCTCCCCTCTCTAACTGGTGAGCCAATGGCAAAGCATGATATAATGTCTGTACCACCTGAAATAGATGCAAGATGGACGTTAGATTTCACAAATTCATATATATAGGAATAACCATCCTCAGATAATGGAGAGCCCGTTGAGCAAATGGTGCGTAAACTTGAAAGATCAAAATTATCTTTGGCATCAAAATTTATATTACTTAAAGTTTCTATATATTTAGCTGATAGTCCCATTAGGGTTATTCGTTCATCTTGAGCAATTTGCCATAATTTACTCACCGATGGATAGGTCGGATTACCTTCATAAAGAATAATTGCTGCCTCTTGAGCTAAAGCTGAAACTAACCAGTTCCACATCATCCATCCACAAGTCGTAAAGTAAAAGACTTTGTCTCCAG
>NZKY01000112.1 GCA_002694035.1 Opitutia bacterium | reverse complement strand
GATATTGAGGTAATTAAACCAAGATGAGGTTTTACGATTTCCGACAAGATAGCAATATCTCCTGGTTTCCCTGCCCCTGCTTCAAGGACCAAATATTCACTATCCCTTTTTGCCTGCATCACGGATAAAGGAAGACCAATTTCATTGTTAAAGTTTCCAATAGTAGACGAACAGTTTGGTAACGAATGACTGAGTAAAAAAGTGCACGTAGTTTTTCCATTACTCCCTGTAATCAGAATTTTTTTACCTTTGAATTCATCACAAATTCTAGTCGCAATCTGAATTAGTGCCTCTTTTACTGAGGGCACATAAATGCAAGCTGGATTGGTGTTTTTTTTATACTGTGTATCGGATGTAAGAACTGCAACAGCACCGTTATCAAAAGCTTGATCTATGAATTTATTGCCATCGAAGTTTGGTCCCTTAATGGCAATAAACAGAGCATCTTTACTAATTGATCGTGTATCCGTTGAGATATTCGAAAAATTAATATTTTTTGCACCAGCTAAGTCTAAGTACTCTCTTAAATCATTTGTAGATGAGACAAAATGCATCAAAATTTCCTGGCTTTGGGGTTGCACGAACCTTTGGCACGAATTTCGACCTTAGGATTTTTATTGCGACCCCCTTCTTTACTTTTTAACCAAATATCTCCATGGATTCTGCCTTTGCCTGTAAACCAGTTTAGTGAATTTGATATTCGGTAGTACTCAATTGTGTAATTATCAAACAGGGGGTGCTCGTCTCCTTGCTGCATAGCAGAAATGATTTCAAAACCAGTCTCAGTCTTTTTTTGCTCCCAAGTAGCTTTGGGGTTTATCCAAATTGGGGAAGGATCAAAGGTATAATTCAGTTTTCTAAACAAGTCTTCGTCTTGAAGTTCCCAATATTGCACTACTTCCAGAGAGCTCCGTTCCCAATCATCTTGATCAAAATTGGTTTTAGCTTTGTTAATTAAAAAAATTGACTGTTGCGTTTGTGTAGCAAGATTTTTAAAAAAATCTAAACTTTCAGACACTACATTTTTTGTTAAGTCTCTATAAGTAATTGATAACGTACCATCGAGTTCACACATTACTTCTTTATTGTTGGAAAAGGTATTTGCAGAAAAGAATATTAGAAAAAAGAGAAGAAAAGAATGCATATTAGTTAGAGTATTTTTATACATGGAAGTTCCTCAAATATCATTATCCTCAAAATAACCCAAATAAGCATAAACATCCGTAGCAATTTTTTGAAATAATGGTGCGGCTACTTGGCCTCCTGAATACCGATTTGCACCTAAGTTGTCTATATTTACAAAAATAGTGATGGTGTTTCCTTGATCAGGTCCAATCCCAACAAAAGATGAGGTATAAGTTGAACTTTTATAGTTGCCACCTTGCAACTTCTCTGTTGTTCCAGTTTTTCCAGCTATTGAAAATCCTTTAACGTTTGCTAACTTGCCAGTACCATCAGTGGTAACACTATACAGTGCTGTTAATACATCATCTGCGGTTTGTTTAGAAATGATAGGTGCGTGATATTGCGAACTCATTTCATCCAAAACTAGTTGATAATCGTGATAGATACCTTCATTAGCAAAAACTGCATAGGCTTGGGCAATTTGAAACGGACTTGCAGTCAAACCATAACCGTAACCGAGGGTTGCTACTTCTATATCTGTCATGTCATCTTTGGTATTGATGTCACCAAATCCTGTTGAAGGAAAATTGATATGTATTGGTTTAGAGAAACCAAATCTCTTATAATTTTCTATCATTAAATCTCTCCCAGCAAGTAAGGCAATCTTGGTAGCACCAACTTGACTGGATTCTTGAATGATTTCATAAACCTTCAGAGATCCGTATTGTTTTCTATCATTGATAATATTGCCATCAACTGTAATTTTTATTGGAACTTCCATTTCATCATCAATTGCCAAGAGGTTGTGCTCTAGAACACCGGCAAGAGCAATAGGTTTAACGATAGAGCCTGGCTCATAAGTTTCCAAAAAAACTCTATTCTTTTGAATCTTGCGCTGCGGGCTATTTGGATTATAGGAAGGATAACTTGCCAATGCTAACACCTGCTTGGTAGCATTATCCAAGATAACTACAGTCCCTGCAGTTGCCTGATGAGATTTAATACTCTGTATGAGATGTTTGTAAGCCATATACTGTATATTGCTATCTATCGAAATATGCAAATCTTTTGAGGCTATACTGGGTTCGAGTATCTCTATGTGATCCAAAGGTCTGCCGTAGACGTCTTTAAGGATTTTTTCACTACCAACTTTTCCTGCAAGCAGAGAATTAAAACTTTTTTCTAAACCTTCTAATCCATATTGATCTCTCCCAGAAAAACCAATCAAAGGAGCAATCTGTTCTCCCATTGGGTAATGTCTTGTATAAGTCTTTTCCAGTTCAATCCTATCAATTTGTAACTCTAAAACTTTACGTTGCTCTTCAAAGGTAAGATTTTTTTGGATTAGGCTCTTTTTTGATGTATTAATATCTGCAAATGACTTTTCAAGATCAATAACTTGAAAGAGTTTTTCAAAATCTTTTTTTTCAAGTCCAGATAATGCAAACAGATCAAAACCGGTTATGGAAATAGCTAAAGGGGTGCCATTTCGATCAAAAATAGTGCCTCGTTTGACTGAAATTTCTCGTATGGATTGATTTTGCGCATTTCCTGCACTTTGCAGGAAAAGTCCCTGATTTGTTTGAATCATTATCATTCTTGTTATCACTCCACCAAATGCTAGAACAAAAAAAGTAATGATGAGAAAGAGTCTCCAGTTTTGATAAAAAGCAATCATAATTCTAGTGGTTTTTTTTGTACCATTCCCAATTGTTGTTTAGCAATTTTTTCGATCCTTGCTGGAGAATCTAAAAAAAATTGTTCAGTTAATAGTTGATTATGTTGATTGGTTAACTCTTCATTTTGTTCGATCAGATTTGCTTGTAATGCAAAATTTTCACGAATCTCCCATCTAACAAGAATTAAATTGATAGCAAGAAAAAAAATACAAATTAACTGTATCGTGATAATGCTAAGGAATAAAAACTTACTATTCATCATACTTTTTCAAAGACACGCATAATGGCACTTCGTGCTCTTGGATTCTTTTCAATCTCCTCTTGAGATGGTCGAATTTTTTTTCCAATTTCATTGAAAGCAGTGGTTATCTCACTATTTAAAGGAATCTCTTTTGGGTAATGCTTGATTTGTGGACGAAAAAAATTTTTGACTGTTCTATCCTCAAGTGAGTGAAAACTGATGCAAACAATTCTACATCCAGATTTACCCAAGTCAGCAATGGTATTAAATGCTTTTTCTAAACATGCCATTTCATCATTTATCCAAATACGCAAAGCTTGAAAAGTTTTAGTTGCAGGATGAGTTTTTGAAGATTTTATTCTTTTGGAATCAGCAATAATTTTTGCCAATGAAAGGGTCGTTAAATCTTCACTTTTATTTAGAGCTTTTTTGATTGCTCTTGCAATTCTGTGCGAATCTTTTTCATCACCAAAACCATAAATAATGTTGGCAAGTTCAGGTTCGGTTATAAGTTTTAGTTTTTCTAGTAAGGGTAAACCTTTCGTAGGATTAAATCTCATATCTAGTGGCCCATCCTTGTTGAGACTAAAACCTCTTAATGAGTTATCAAAATGTGATGAGCAGACACCTAAATCAAACAAAAAACCTTGAAAAATTGAGATATTTTCTAGTTGATCAAGATCTTCAAAACCTTTTGGCATGAAAGTAAACCGGTTGTCCTGAAAGGTGCGAGTTGCATGATCATGTGCTTCAGGGTCTTTATCAAATGATGTAAGACAACCTGTTTCTGAGAGTGAATCCAATATTGCCGAAGAGTGCCCCCCTCTGCCAAAGGTTGCATCAAGATAAGAAGCATTATTATCAGTAATAAGAAAACGTAGAGATTCTTCCAGCATTACTGGAATATGAATCATTTTAGTCTACTTGTTTACGCATAAAAGTTGGTACATCGAGGAAATCAATTGCCTCTGCAGACGATGCACCAACTTGTTTACTGTCTCCATTGGTTAAATCTTTATCCAGTCCTACTGGAGAAAGTTTTATGGAAGCTTTTGGTTTTTTATCCATAGTTAATTTTGGAGCCTTTTGATTTACTCCAGTTGCCACTATGGTAACCATTAATTCATCTTTTAACTTGGGATCTATTACTAATCCATAAATGCAAGTTGCTCCTTCAGCAGTAAATTCTTCAACTACTTCACTTACCTCAGTAAAGTCTCCCATAGTTGGATCCTTTGCTGAAATATTTACAAGAACTCCTCTTGCATCTTTTAAATTGATATCTTCTAGTAGTTCACTTCCAACTGCTATCTCAGCAGCCTCACGACCACGATCTTTGCTGCTTGATTTACCTGTTCCCATCATGGCAATACCTTTTTCTGACATTACTGTTTTAACATCAGCATAATCTACATTAATGAGACCAGGCTTCATGATAATGTCTGAAATACCTTGCACTGCTCCTTTTAAAACATCATCTGCTTGTCCAAATGCATCTTGAATAGGAATATTCCCACCTAAAATTTCCATCAGTTTTTGATTTGGTATAGTTATTAAACTATCCACCTCTTCAACCAAAGCAGCAAGTCCCTTTTCAGCTGAAGCCATTCTTGGTCGACCTTCAAATTTAAAGGGTTTGGTGACAACTGCAACTGTTAATGCTCCCATCTCTTTTGCAATGGACGCAATCACGGGTGCTGCACCAGTTCCGGTTCCACCCCCCATACCTGCAGTTATAAAAATCATATCTGAACCATGTAATAATTGCTCAATTGCTTCTCTGTCGCGCTCAGCTGCCTGTCTGCCAACTTCAGGATCTGCTCCGGCTCCTAAGCCCTTTGTCATACCACCACCAAGTTTCAAAATAGTGGCACCTTTAGCTCTATCAAGAGCTTGAGAATCTGTGTTTGCACATATAAACTCAACTCCTTCAATTTTGTGATTCATCATATGAATGACAGCATTGCCTCCGGCACCACCCACCCCGATAACTTTAATTTTTGCTTGATCAATATCTTTTACAACTTCCCAATTCATTTCTTCTCCTAAAAACTCATATCTTTAACTGACTCTGGTAAAACTACTTCGAGTATTTCTGTTGCAAGGACTCCTCCTGTTTGACGCATCTCCCAGTTTTCTAAGTCCCATATCTCAAATTTATTCCCCATTCCAACAAGACAAATTCTATTTTTATCAAGAATATTTGCATATTCCTTTAAATCTGATGGGATAAGGACATGCATTCTGCCAGTGGGATCAAACTCGCATACTGAAGCATTCCCAAGAATTGTCCATTGCAAATTTCTTACAACAGGATCTAATCCCTGCAATGCTGTTAATTTAGCTGATATTTTGTCCCAATCATCTTTTAGGTACACCTTTAAAGCAGGATATTGAGGGTCTTTAGTTAAGATGATTTTAGAAGAAAAAGATAGGTCCTCACGATATTTAGCAGGAAATGAGAATCTTCCCTTTTTGTCCAAAGATATGTTGTTAAAGCCAAACATCAGTACATATTATAAAGTATTTGCACACTTTACAATACTTTTTACACACTTTTGAACACTTTTTTTTAAAAAAGAGTGAGTTGATCTGTAAGCCGGATTCTGTTTCCTCTCAGAAATATTCTAAGAAAGATGATCATCTATCTTGGCATAACGTCACCGCCATGCTCTAGCAACCTACCCGAATCCTAAGTGAGCTCTTAATTGGATTCCTATTTGGTCTTGCTTCAAGTGGGGTTTACCTTGCGTTCAAATGTTACCACTGAACCGGTGAGCTCTTACCTCACCTTTTCATCCTTACCGGAACATTCTCATGCTCAGGCGGTTTATTTTCTGTTGCACTTTCCGTGGGCTCTCACCCCCCAGGTGTTACCTGGCACTATGCTCATGAAGTCCGGACTTTCCTCTAGCTTTTGCATCCTTGCGGCAAGCTTCCAGCCAGCGATCATCCGATCAACTCGGGTGTATTTTTATACTTTTTAACAAATTCTTCAACTTTTTTTTAACCAATCATAAATATCTCTTCGTTTATGATTCGTCATTAAACTAATTAACTTAGCAGCTTCACTGGGTGAAAGTTTCTTTAAAAGTTCATTCCTTACTTCATCATTAAGAGCAAATTCATTGCTATCTGTTCCTTCCGTTTTTCCTGATGCAGGTTCTATTCCAAGCTTTTTTCCACCAAATTATCCATATGTTTTCGAACAGGGAAATAAGGACGACTTTAAGAAAAAATTGATTGACTTAAATAATAGTGAAAACTTATCACATGTTGGTTTGGATAATAAAGATTTCATTTTAGGATTATTAGAAGAGGAAACATTATATACAAAATTCAAAAAAATTGTTTCAAATTAGTATGCTATGAATAAAAATTTAATCAGCGTCTTACTACCCGTATTTAATGCAGAAAAAGATATTAATGTAGCTATCCAAAGTATCTTGAATCAAAGCTATAAAGATCTTGAGTTATTAATTATTGATGATGGATCAACTGATAACTCTTACCAAATATGTATGAATATATCTGAGCAAGATAATAGGGTAAGGGTTTTTAAAAATCAGAAAAATTTAGGATTGACCAAATCTTTAAACTTACTGATTAATGAAAGCAGTGGAAAATATTTAGCTAGACAAGACTCAGATGATTGGAGTGAAGTAACAAGATTAGAAAAACAGTTAAATTATTTGAATAACAAAAAAATTGATGTAGTTT
>NZKY01000012.1 GCA_002694035.1 Opitutia bacterium | reverse complement strand
TGTATCTTTGATATAGGTTTGCCCCATTTCCAAACGCTTTTCTGGTGACAGGGTTTTTAGGACTTCTGGGTAATTTCCGATTCCAGAAAGACGCTCCTGACCGCGTAAACTTTGTGCATGAGTTAAAATGTTGGGGAGTTCAAGGGTGCCATCCACTTGTGAATGAGAAGCCAAAATTTGTTCAATCAATGTTGAGCCTGCTCGCGGTAGGCCTACGATAAATATCGGGTCTGGTGCATCGCACCCGCCTGCGGCAAGTTTCTTAAAAAATGAAGAGGAGCAAATATCTATATGGGTCTCTATTTCCTGTGTCATTCTTTTACTGGAGTAGCTACTTTGTTGGCGCTTAATTAAATTTCCCTGTTTAAGATGATGAATGCTGTCCTCAAAACGTTTCTCTTTTTCATAAGCATGCGCCATGGCAAAATGAAAATAGGCGCGGTCTTTCTGAGGTAATTCGGGGCGATCTATTTGCGCTTCCATGAGGGTAACTTCTTGCGGAGTGAAATTATAAGTTTTTAAATTCGCGAGCGAAAAATAAGCTTCCCCATGGTCGGGTTTTGAAACATATGCCGCCTTATAATTTTGGATTGCAGCTTCATTGTTGCCAAAAGTCTTTAGAGCGTGCGCTTTAGAGGTCAGGGTATTGGGATCTTTCGGTGCAATAGCAAGCACGTTGTCAAAAATATCAATTGCTTGTTCATATTGCCCGTTTTGCATCTTCTCGATTGCCATTTGAGCCTTATAGGTAAGATTGTCTGGAAAACGTTCACAAAGAATTTTTGCCTGTTCTATGGAAGCGGCAAAATCCTGTTTTTTGCGCAGGAGCAGCATGTAGCTAAGTCGCAATTCTGCATCTTCAGGATTAAACGTCACGGCACTCTCAAGCAGAAACTCGGCATCACCTAGATAGCCAAGCCGACTAGCAATCTCTGCTAACAGGCTCATACCTTCTGTATTTTTGGGGTTTTGTTTAAGAAATTTTCGGCATATTTCTTCTGCTTCCGCAAGCCGGCTTTCATGCAATATCTGGGTGACATGCAGTAAAGCTGGTGGGAGGGCGATGAGTCGGTCGATTTTTTCCTTAACATGATTAGCAGCATTTGTGTTGTTTTGATGTTTGTAGAATTCGTAAAGAATCTGCCAAGAGGCCAGCAAGCCCGGATTGCGTTCACAGGCATGCCGATATTGAGCTATGGCAGTCTCAACATCGCCTGTTGCACGTTTAAGGTGCCCGAGTTCCTGATGAACCCTTCCCATATCAGGAGCGAGCTTCAATAATTGATTGAGATAGTCTTGGGCACGGTCATATGATTGCATATAGCGCGAACAAACCGCCGCGAGATAGAGGCTATCAATGTGACTGGGGTCTTGATCAAGATTTTGGTTTAGTAGGTCAAGAGCATGCGAAAAATTATGCGCCTTAACGGCTTGGCTGGCTTCTTTAATCACCAAACCCAAATCATTCATTTTGGTTCCAATTTTCCGCGCTAACGCTAATTAGAATTTTCGATTGACCTTGAGACCAATTGTCATTGGACGCATATAGGTCACACGATTTGTATCATAGACAAAATCACGGCTAATTTCAGCTCTTTCATCGGTTACATTTTCGATAAATAACTCGCTTGACCACTCTTCACTGGTGACGCCCAAACGAATGTCGAAACTCATCCAGCTGTCAATTTCGTCGCGATTAATTTGAATTATGTCGGAATAACTTTTATCTGAGATGGTTACCTGGGGCATTACATGACCAAGATATCCGTTACCCATTGCCCATTCATAACGAACTCTAAGATTACCTTGATAACCAGGAGCAAAGGCAAGTTCATCGCCTACAACAACATCGTCTGTTGGTGTTATTTTCTCAGTAATTTCTGTATCAAGGAAAGATGCGGCACCAGCTAAGGAGAGACCGTCAATATCGGTTATATAAATAAAATCTGCTTCAAGACCTTTTATTTCAGCATTTGCTGCATTATCAGAGAAGAAAAGATTTACGATGCTTGTATCAAAAATGGTGGTTTGAAGACCATCAACTTCAACAAAGAACATGCTACCGTTCAAGCGAAGAGAACCGTCTAGTAAAAGGGTTTTCCAGCCGAATTCATAATTTTTGACTTCATCAGTATCAACAGCGAAAGGAACTGTAAAACCATTAGGACCGCTTGCACCTCCTGGACGGTTAAGTAAGCCTGCTCTAAAGCCCTCGGAATAAGTAAAATAATACATCATATCTTCGTCGGGAGTAAATTTCGCAGTTGCCTTGTAAATTGTTCCGTCAGATGCAGCATTATCTGGATTTCCTGCAGGTCTATTCGGTCCATATATTGCTGAAATATTTGTACCTGCTCTTTGTGCATCTGAGGCAGCACCTAAGTTAAAGAAAGATGAATTTGCAGAACCTTCCATATCAACTTCAATGTCGTAATACCTTGCACCGAGGGTTAATTCTAAAGAGTTTGGAATTAGCTCATAATTAATTTCACCAAATAAACCAATTTGTTCATCAGTCCTTAGGATATCATTTCTGAAAACAGTTCCAGCGGGGAAGGGGCCTGGATCAGAGAAATAACCCGGTGCGGCATTGCCAACTAAACCTGTAACTGCAGTATTGGTCAATGGGTAATTAGGAGGAAATCCGTCTACAACTGATGTATGGCCAGGATAAACAAAATCATTAAATTCTTTTAACTCTAATTCGCTCATAAATCCGCCGAAAGTTGCTGATAATGATCCATCTGACATTGTGTTAAATCGCAATTCGTGTGTCTCCACAGTCATTTCGGTTCTCGAGTCAACAAACATACTCGGGGTATAACAATTACCAGCGGGCAATGCACCTGCAGCAGGATATGATACCGATCCGTCACAAATATAATAAGGTAGATACTGACCAACAAAAAGATAATCAGTATAATCAATTATTTGTTCTGCTTCTCTATCTGTGTAAGCGCCTGCATAAATTACTTCCAGATTTCCCAAGCGTCCCTCTAATGTCAAACTTAGATTAGTAAATTCGTCTTCGCTGTTATCATTATTGAAACGTTGAATTTGTAATTCACCTAATTCTGGGTCCGCGTAAAAAACACCATCTGTTTCAATTGTTTGGTTAGTGACTGAGAGCAAAGCACTCCAGTCATCATTTATAAGATGCTTTATTGTTCCACGAATACCTGCATAAGATGCTTCGTTAAAGTTATCTTCGACTAGAGAATTGTTATCAGCAACAGTGAAATTTACATTACTTATATCTGCAGTAGATTGAAATCCTGCACGTCCTGCTGATACAGGGACGCCATTGTTGCGAACAGTGCCTACTGGACGGAATCTAGCGCTTTGTTCAGTGCTCCTAGTGCCAGCAACATTGTCAATATAACCACCTTTTTTATCATAATAGCCGACAACACGAATTGCTGTTTTATCGCTGAGTGGAACGTTCACCATACCTTCAATTTTAGTGCTTGGATCACCTTCTGACATGATAGACCCTTGAAGGGTAATTTCAGCCGAATATCCGTCTAAATCGGGTTTATTTGTAATCATCCGGACAACACCTGCTTGAGAACTTGAACCAAAAAGTGTCCCTTGAGGTCCAGAAAGTACCTCAATACGTTCAATATCAGCAGCGTAAACGTCTAAGTTACGTCCTGGTTGTGCTAATGGCTGTTCGTCGAGATAAAAAGAAACATTAGGTGCAAGTCCGGCTACTCCAGAGGTTGTAAGGTTTGGTGTTGTAGAGGCCAAACCACGAATATAAATCGTATTTTGTCCGGGGCCTGAACCCCCTGCAGTTACGCTGGGTAGCTGTGTCAGGTAATCCTCAAATGTATCGACCCCAAGTTGATCTAAGGCTTCCTCACCTAGTGCTGAGACAGCCACCGGGACATCTTGTAGGCTCTCATCTTTCTTCCGAGCTGTGACAACAATCTCATCAATAGAGTTGACGGATTGCGCAAAACTAATTTCTGGAGCTCCTGAGGCAATAAGTAGTGCGAGAGGTGAAACTGAAAGCGTAAGTTTTTTTGAAAATGAATTCGACATAGTGACTATGTAAGACCTTTTTGAATATACTGAATAAGTATTACGGAGTTCGTAGTATTTTTATTATAAAATGTCAAATTAATGCTTTTAAGTCATTTTTTACTTTTATTCACAAGTTATATATTTTGCGAAGTGTAGTTCATTTTAGTATTTTTCAAATATTAATAAAAAGCTTACTTAACATAGTGTTGAGGGGATTGGCTTGATGCAACTCGTTAATTCCAAAATTACATGCCAATTATTTTATGGTAGTTTTTGAGAGATTAGAATTAACAGGGTAAATTAAAATGTCTAAAGTTGTCATTACAGGTTGCGCATCAGGTATCGGTCGGGAGGTTACTCAAAAGCTCTTAGCTGCCGGACACGAGATAATTGGTATTGATCTTCGCGATGCGGATATTATTGCTGATTTATCGACATTTGAAGGTCGCAAAAAGGCAATTTCAGAAACTCTTGATAAAACAGGCTCGGAAATCGACATTCTTATTACTGCTGCTGGTATGGGC
>NZKY01000111.1 GCA_002694035.1 Opitutia bacterium | reverse complement strand
TTCCTTGTCTGCAAAAAGCGAAAGTTGTTCCTCGATCTCTGAAAGGTGTCTGTGCTTAGGCAAACCATATGCCGATGCATTCTCATTTCTTTCGCAGTAAAGGAGCTTTTCAGAGGCGTTTCGTCCCGCTCCGCTAATTCCACTCATACTGTTAACCACAATATCTGAGGCGGAAATTAAATTGTTTTTTAAAAGAGGAGTAAGGGGGACGAGAATACTTGTTGGGTAGCAACCTGGAGAAGCAATCAATTTGGACTTTTCCCAGCTTGGCCTCTCAAGCTCGGGTAATCCGTATTGGGCTTTTTGAAGAAGCTCTTTGGCCGGATGCTCCTCGCCATAGAACTCTTCGTAAGTCTGAGGGGAGTTGAGACGGAAATCGGCTGATAAATCAATGACTTTTTTATCTGCTGCCAAGAGAGCAATGGCATAGGAGGCCGCAGTGCCGTGGGGTAGGGCCAGAAAAAAGATGTCCAAGTCTTGTTGACCACATAATTCTTCAACGGAAGGATTGGAGAAAAGAAGCCCGTTTGCAATTCCGGTAACCTTAGGGATGACTTTTTCCACAGGTTTTCCGGCAAGTGAACGGGATGTAATGACGGAAAGCTCAACTTTGGGATGAGCAAGCAATAGCTTGACCAATTCCCGTCCAGTATATCCTGACGCTCCTATTACGCATGCTTTCATTTCGATGTGATAAAGTTTAAAATAAGTTACAATTTCTAAAAACAACAAACCCCTCGCTGGAAAGACCGAGGGGTTCGAATTGAAACTGAAATTTGGGTTCTTATCGTTTGGAGAATTGGAACCTCTTTCGAGCCCCCGGCTGACCGGTTTTCTTTCTTTCTTTTTTACGCGGGTCTCGTCGCAAGTGACCTGCTTTTTTAAGAGGTGAACGCAATTCCGCGTCCATTTTTTCTAAGGCACGGGATAAGCCGTGGCGTATGGCACCTGCCTGACCGCTTCCTCCTCCACCATTAACATTAACAACCACATCAACAGCTCCTGCTTTTTCAGCAGTGCTTAGAGGGGCTACGACCATTTTCCTTTGTTGCTCGGTGGTGCAATAGTCGGAGTGTGGGCGGTTATTAATAGTGAAGGCACCAGTACCTTCTTTGATACGGACACGGGCGGTGCTGGTTTTGCGACGACCTGTGGCTACAAATTCTTTGGTGGCAGTTTTGGCACTCATGTTCTAATTAATTGGATAATAAAGGGGTAGGCTTTTGTGCTTCATGGGGATGTTCTTCGCCACGGTAGACTTTAAGCTTTTTAAGCATGGCACTTGAAAGTTTGTTTTTAGGAAGCATCCCTTTAACCGCGTTGGTAATGATGAACTCTGGACGTTTTTCTCTGAAGTCTGCAACGCTGCGATATTTTTCGTTTCCCATGTAACCGGAATAAAACATGTATTTTTTCTGTTCTTCTTTGTTTCCGGTAAGTTTAATTTTGTCGGCATTGGTAACGATTACATAATCTCCAGTATCAACATGGGGCGTGTAGGTAGGCTTGTTTCTTCCACGCAGAGCATTGGCAATGCTTACAGCGAGGCGGCCAAGTATATGGTCGGTGGCGTCTACGATTTTCCAGTCGTGAGTGGTAGTTTTTGCCTTAGCTAGTGTTGTTTTCATCAATTTTTGGGGAAACAGAATAAAATGAAGAAAAATTGACTATCCGTCAATCTTTCAATTCTTAAAAAAATCAGCCAGAGATTAGAATTGGCCTGTACCTAAATCACTTAGAGTCTGATCGTAGAATTTCCTGCCGTAGCCCATTACACGATCTGTATTATCGAAAACAACAGGCATGTAGAGGTTTTCAATTTCTTGATTGGCNAGGGGGCCTTCTTTNGTTCCACCTTTNCGAATTTTGTAGAACCAAACACTACCCCAATCGTAGCCCTCTACATAATTTGATACACCAGAAAGTGCAAAGACTTGCTGTTTGGTCATTCCTACGGACAGACCCATGAGTTTTTCGATATTTTCTTTTACTTCAGCGTCTCGGTCTGAAAANGGGTTACTTGCTTTCTTGGAGCAACCCAAACACATAAATAAAACTAAAGAGAATAAAGAAATTGATGATAAAACTTTATGGAAATTTACATTCATTATTTTCTCTTATCTATTCATGCTGTGTTTGTGCAACCTCATTTTTANTNAAAAAATGATGAAGAGATGATGAAANTAAAGTCTACGAAGTGATTTTTTCGAGTGCCTGGTAGCTTCTCGCGATCATTTCTCTTGGATCATCAAGCAAATTTGCTGAAGCCAATGCATTGTCAATTAATTGATTGGAAACAAGAAGTGCGGTGTCTTCATCTTTTTCAATCATTGCCGATAGGCCACGAATGATACCATGTCTTGGATTGATTTGAAGCTTTACGGTTTGAGCAGGCATTTCATCATCCGGCCCTTGCATCATTTTCATAATTCTTCGAGCAGATGCTCCACCCATNGCATCGGAACCCACAACGCATACGGGACTGTCAATCAGTCTTTCACCTTCTTCGACANCGGACAAGCGGTCTTTGAGTTTATCCTTGAGCCACTTGCATAGTTTCTTGAATGACTTTTTGTCCAGGGATTCACCTTCGGGTTGATCATCAAGTTTTTCGAGTTTTAGATCTTCGGAATCGGCAGAAATGACCTTGAATTCCTTAAATTCACGAACTGACTGCATCACGTATTCGTCGACAGGTTCGGTAAGAAGTAAAACCTCGAGGCTACGGGCACGTAAAGCTTCCAGGTAGGGGCCTGCTTCGATCGATTTACGACTCTTACCAAAAAGGAAAAGAATTTCTTTTTGTTCACTTGCCATACGGTCAACATAGGCATCGAGACCGGTCAGNTTTCCNGGTTCNAGGGCGGTNGANTCNAANCGNAGGAGTTTNGCNAGATCGTCCTTNTANGTNAAGTCGGTNGCNACACCTTCTTTGATTAAGGGGCCAAATTCATTCCAGAATTCGAGGAATGTTTCCTCATTCTTATTGGATTGCTCATTAAGAAAGCGAATGAAGCGTTTGGTAAGGACCTGNTTAAGTTTGCGAAGCAATTCGCTATCCTGCATGGTCTCACGGGAAACATTTAAGGGCAGGTCAGAACTGTCAACCACGCCACGCAAAAAACGGAGCCATTCGGGGAAGAGATTTTTGGGTTCNGCATCGATGAGTACCTTGCGGCAATGAAGGGCCACTTTGTTCTCATTTCGCATCATGCCCATTTTCTCCATGTTTCTTTTGGGCACGAAAAGAAGGGAGTTGATTTCGAGGGGAGCATCCGCACTGAAATGCATCCGCATTAGAGGNGCTTCATAGTCATTTCCCTGNAATTTATAAAATTCTTCNTATTCCTCNTCGGTNACATCATTTTTAGAACGCAACCAAATNGCTTCGATGGTNTTTACTTTTTCTCCATTTACGGANACAGGAAACTGAACAAATGCGGAGTATTTCTTAACGATATCCTTGATTCTGTCTTCTTTGGCAAAATCGGTNAAATCCTCTTTNAGNTGGATGACAATTTTGGTTCCNCGACGCTGNCCGTCNACTTCTTCGATTTCGTANGATCCACCNCCATCNCTTTCCCAGCANTANCCTTTTCCNTCTTTCTGCCAGGTACGNGTGTAAACNTGAACCTTNTCNGCNACCATNAANACGCTGTAGAAGCCNACGCCAAATTTTCCGATGAGTGCATCGTTTTTCTCACCGTCTGCNTTGAGNGCTTCAAGGAATTCCTTGGATCCNGAATGNGCAATNGTACCNANGTTCTTAATCANNTCTTCNTCNGTCATACCNATACCAAAGTCCTGAATANTTAACTGATTGGCNGAGTCGTCGGTATTNAGATTTACCTCNAGTTCAAGATTATCATCGACCACNTCTTTCTCGNTTANTTGNGTGCGNCGTAATTTTTCGAGAGCGTCGGANGCGTTGGAAATCAATTCACGAACAAANATTTCTTTATCCTTGTACAGNGANTTAACTACNATATCGAGTACCTGCTTGGTCTCGGCTTGGAATTCGTGCTTTTGTGNTTGGCTCATTTTNNAAAANGNAGAATGCTAATGATGGATTAGATCTCTTCAAGTGAGAAGTAATC